>JAEYYS010000286.1 GCA_023428335.1 Verrucomicrobiota bacterium
GGGGAGGGATAAGGGATAAGGGATGAGGGGATCAGGCGAGGTCGAAGAGCAGGGCTTCGGCGTCTTCGCTGGCGGTGAGGTTCAGGGTGCCGGTCTGTTCGGTGCTGAAGGCGTCGCCGGGAGCGAGCTCGACGCCCTCGACCTGGACGCGGCCACGGATGAGCTGGAACCAGACCCCGCGACCGGGGCGCACCTCGTGGCTGACCGTGGTGCCGGCCTGCGGGCGCAGACGGTAAACCTCGGCGTCCTGATGGATCGTGGCGCTGCCCTCGCGACCGTCGGGCGAGATGACGAGCACCTTCGGATCCGCCTCGCGGGCCGGATCGGGATGCCACTCGGTGTAGCTCGGCGTCAGACCCGACTGCCGCGGGCGAATCCAGATCTGCAGCAGGCTGGCCGCCTCGCTGGCCGAGGGATTGAACTCGCTGTGGGTGACGCCGCGACCGGCGCTCATCAGCTGGATCTGGCCGGGCTTGAGCACGCGGCCGTTGCCCATGCTGTCCTTGTGCTCCAGCGCGCCATACAGGATGTAGCTGAAGATCTCCATGTCGCGGTGCGGATGGGTGGGAAAGCCGGCGCCCGCGGCGATGACGTCCTGGTTGATGACACGCAGGCTGCGAAAGCCCATGTGCGCCGGATCGTAGTAGTCGGCAAAGCTGAAGCTGTGAAAGCTGTCGAGCCAGCCGTGGTCGGCATGGCCGCGTTCGGCGGAGCGGCGAAGGGTGAGTTTCATGGTCGGAGGGGTGGAGGGTGAGTGAGGGCCGGCGCAGGCGGCGGACAGGGCCAGGGGAGGCAGGGTTCGCAGCAGGTGCCGGCGTTGCATGACCCATCCTGCCATGTCCGGCGCGACCGGCCAATGCGGTCCCGTTTGCCTGAGACTGCGCGCCGCGTATGCTCGCCGCCATGGAACTGCGCCTGCTCCGCTCCTTTCTCGCCGCCGCTGGCGACGGCAACATCAGCAAGGCGGCGGCACGCCTGAACCTGACCCAGCCGGCGCTCAGCCGGCAGATCAAGTCGCTCGAGGACGAGCTCGGCGTCGCCCTGCTTGAACGCGCGGCCCATTCCTTTTCGCTCACCCCCGCGGGCGAACTGCTCCAGCGCGAGGGTGCGGCCCTGCTCGAACGCGCGGACCTGCTCACCCGACGCGTGCGCGCCGCCGCCCAGGCCCAGGTCATCCGCGTCGGTTACTCGCCCTCGCTCACCGCCGGCATCCTGGCGCCGGCCGTCGCCGCTTTCACCCAGCTGCACCCGCGCGCCCGCGTCGAACTCTCCGACCTCAGCAGCCTGGAGATGGTCGAGGGCCTGCAAAAGGGCACGCTCGATGTCATCGTCACCGTGCCACCCACCCGCGAACTGCCGGACATCGCCTGGACCACCGTCCAGCAGCAAGCCTGGTGTGTCGCCGTGCCGCGCCACCATCCCCTGGCGAAACGCCGCACCCTGACCCTGGCCGACCTCGACAACGAACGGCTCGTCGTCTACAACCAGCGCGAGTACCCCGACTACTGGGAAGGCCTGTCGGCCTGGTTCAAAAGCCGGGGCATCAACGCCCGCATCGCCAGCGAGTGCGACGGCGTCACCAGCCTGATCAGCGCCGTCGAGGCGGGTCTCGGCCTGGCGGTCGTGGTCGAACGCATCGCCTGCCTGGTGCCGGAACGCATCGTCCTGAAGCCGGTCGAACCCCAGCCGGCGCCGGTCTGCATCGCCGCCGGCACCACCACCCGCCGCGCCGGCGACAAGGTGCTCGGCGTCTTCGTCGGCGAACTGCAGCGCGCCGGCGCCCCCGATCCGCAGATTCGCCTCGACAAGGGCCGTCGGTCCGGAGTTAAATCCGGTTCATGAAGACGTTCCTCTTCGCCGCCGCGCTGGCCCTGGCCAGCGTCCCCCTGCTCCACGCCACCGCCGGCAAGAACAATGTCGGCACGGTCATCGACGACCTCAAGGTCCGCTACTCCGGCAAGTCGCCCGAACTCAAGGGCCGCGCCTACGTGCTGGAATTCTGGGCCACCTGGTGCCCGCCCTGCCGCACCAGCATCCCGCACCTCAACGAGATCTACGGCAAGTACAAGGCCCGCGGCCTGGAGATCATCGGCGTCACCCAGGAGGACCGCCAGACCGTGCGCAATTTCACCAAGGACGTGCCCATCGAGTACACGGTCGCCCACGACACCTACGGCAAGCTCAACGACCAGTTCCAGATCAAGGGCATCCCGCACGCGATGATCGTCGACAAGACCGGCAAGATTGTCTGGGAGGGCCACCCGTCCAGCCTGCCCGAGGCCCAGCTTGAGTCGGTGCTGAAAGCGGAGTAAGGCGGCGGCGCATGACCCTGTTCCGCCTCGTCCTCTGCCTGCTTTGCCTCGCCTCCGGCGGCCTCTGGCTGGAGCAGGAGCGCCGTGCCGGACGCCTGCAGCAGATCGACGAGCTCTTCCTCGATTTCCTCACCGCCAACGCCCGCGACCGCCTCGCCCAACCCGATCCGCAGGCGCCGGCCCAGGTCGTGTTCCTGCCGCTGCGCGAAGCCGATCGCAGCGAATACGCCGCCTGGCCGCCACCCCCGATCGACTGGCAAACCCTGCTCAAGGGTCTGGCTGCGCAGAAGCCGGACGTCGTCGTGCTCACCGAACCGCTGCACTGGGGCGAGCCCACGCCGGATTTCGTGCCGGCCGTCGCCGAGGCCCTGCTGGCCTTCCCCAGCGTCGTCATCGGCCTGCCCAGCGCCAAGGCCACGCCCCAAGCGGAGCCGCTGGCCCTGCCGGCCTTCGGTCGTGTCCGCGGCGACAGCGCCGACGTCCCCGCCGCCGACCCACCCGCCGCCCTGCCCGCCAGCGAGGTGCGCGGCTTGGCCGAACTCGGCCTGCGCCCGGCGGTCGTCGACCCCGCCCTGCCCTACGTCTGGCGCCAGGGCGATCGCCTCGTCCCCAGCCTGCTCGCCCAGGTGCTGGCCCGCCACACCCGCAGCCCCTTCAACAGCCAGTCCCTGCGCCTGGGTCCCGGCGCCGGCGTCCACCTGAACCAGGGCGTGCACGTGCCACTCACCCCCGACGGCCGTTTCCAGGTCGATGCCTCCCGGCCGGTGCCCACCGTCAACGCCCTGCAACTGCTCACCGGCGCGCTCGCCGACACGATGACCGAGGCCGAACGCCAGGCGCTCGCCGGCGGTCGCATCGCCGTGCTCGGCCTCGAGGCCGCCGACGGCAGCTCGCCCGCCCGCCTGCACGCCCAGGCCCTGCAGCAGATCCTGGCCCTGCCACGCCTGCGCCAGTTCACAGCGACCGAGCAATGGCTGGCCAGCAGCCTCGCCGGTGTGATCGCGCTGGTCATCGCCGCGCGCACGCGTCGCCAGCGCGCCCTGCGCACCGGCCTCGGCTGGATCTTCCTCACCCTCGTCGCCGGTTTCCTCGGCTTCCAGGCCGCCCTCGTCTGGTGCCCGCCCACCCTGCCCGTCTTCGCCCTCGCCTGCGGCGGCCTGATCGCACGGGTGTTTGGGGCCAAGGGCGCGGAGCTTGGAGCGCCGAGTCAGGAGCCGGAAGCCGTGGCATCGGACAAGTCGGACAAGTCGGACAAGTCGGACGAAGCCGCCTGACTCCCCACTTGCGACCCCGCCCGGGCGGCCTTAGGGTCATCGTTTCCCCCGCCGACCCCTACACATGCGTTTCCGCAACCTCACCCGCCGCCTCGACATTGGGGCGAACAGTTACCTGCTTGAATCCGGAGGGCACCGGATCGTGTTGGACGCGGGCATGGACCCCAAGGAAACCGGTTTCCAGGCCGTGCCCGACCTCGGCCCGCTGCCGCACCGCGCCGCCAGCGCCATCCTGCTCAGCCACGCCCACCACGACCACATCGGCTCGTTGCCGGTCGTCCAGCGCGCCCAGCCGGACACCGATGTCTACATGACCGAGCCCACCGGCGAGGTCGGCAGCGCCATGCTGCACAATTCGGTCAACGTCATGACCAGCCAGCGCGAGGAGAAGGCGATCCGCGAGTACCCGCTCTTCACCCACCGCGAGCTCGATGAAAACCGCGCCCGCTACGTCTACCGCGACCTCGACCGTCCCTTTGAGGTCAAGGACACCGGCCTCACCGCCAGCTTCCACGACGCCGGCCACATCATCGGCTCGGCCGGCATCCTGCTGCGCGAGGGCAGCAACCGCCTGTTTTACACCGGCGACGTCAATTTCGAGGCGCAGACCATCGCCCGCGCCGCCGATTTCCCGACGGAAGACATCGACGTGCTCATCGTCGAGACCACGCGCGGCAACTACGAGCGCCCGGCCGATTATTCGCGCAAGGCCGAAAAGGAACGCCTCGCCCGGGTGATCCGCGAAACCCATGAGGCGAACGGTTCCGTGCTCATCCCGGTGTTCGCCCTCGGCAAGACCCAGGAGGTCATGCTCATGATGCATGAACTCCACGAGGAAGGCCTGATCCCCGAGATGCCCCTGCACATCGGCGGTCTCGGCACCAAGATCACCGTGCTGTACGATCACTACAGCGACCGCACCCGCCGCAACTATGCCGGCTTCCGCCTGCTCGACGACGTCAAGATGCTCGTGCCGCCGCGCCGCAAGAAGGGGCCCGCGCGCCGCCACATCGAGTACCAGCCGCGCGCCATCTACGCCCTGTCCAGCGGCATGATGAGCGAGGGCACCACCTCGAACCAGTTCGCCGCCCGCTTCATCGACAACCCGCGCAACACGGTCGCCTTCGTCGGCTACACCGACGTCGAAACGCCCGGCTACCGCCTGCGCCACGCCAAAGCCGGCGAGAAGATCCAGCTCGCGCCGAACCTGCCCGCCGTGCCGGTGCATGCCCGCATCGAGTCCTTCGACCTCAGCGCCCATGCCTCGCGCGAGGCCATCGCCGAGTACGTCGAAAAAGTGCGCCCGAAAAAGCTGCTCATGGTCCACGGCGAACCCCAGGCCCAGGCCTGGTTCAGTGCCCGCTTCACCGAAACCCTCGGTCGCGACACCCAGATCATCCGCCCCGAGCCGCACGCCCCGATCGACCTCTGGTAAGGCTGGAAAAAATTTCAGATTTCAGATCTCAAATTTCAGATTCCAGGTAGCCTCGTCGAAAGCCGTCCGAGCGATCGGACACGCAACTTCTCTCCCATTTGAAATCTGAAATCTGAGATTTGAAATGGCGCCCCGCGCCCTCCCTTCATGAGCCCAAAACCCACCGACATCCGCGTCACCGCCGCCCAGGTCCACTTCCTGCCCGTCACCATGCGCGTGCCGCTGAAGTTCGGCCCTGAGACCGTCACCAACACGGTCTGCCTGCGCGTCCGCGTCGAAGTGACCGACCGCCGCGGCAATCGCGCCGAAGGCTGGGGCGAAACCCCGCTCAGCGTCTCCTGGGTCTGGCCGAGCACCCTCGGCGTCGCCGAACGCTGCCAGCGCATGGAGCAGTTTTCCGTCCGCCTCGCCCGCCGTCTCGTCGACAGCGGCCTCGAAGGCCACCCGATGGAAATCGGCCACGATTTCATCCACGGCCCACTCGCCGAAACCCTCACCGCCGCCAACGCCGAAGCCGGCGGCCCGGCCATGCCCTACCTCGGCTCGCTGGTCGCCTTCAGCGCCTTCGACATCGCCGTGCACGACGCCTACGGCCGCCTGCTCAACCGCGACACCTACTCGACCTACACCGGCGAGTTCATGAACCGCGACCTCGCCGCCTTCCTCGAACCCGACAGCGCCGGCGTCGACTTCGCCGGCCGCTACCCGGCGGATTACCTGGTCGCCAACGCCCCCCAACGCCTGCCGGTCTGGCACCTCGTCGGCGGGGTCGACGCCCTCGAAGCCGGCGACCTCACCGGCAGCGAGCCGAACGACGGCCATCCCCTGCTGCTGGCCGACTGGATCCGCCAGGACGGCCTGACCTGCCTGAAGGTCAAGCTGCGCGGCAACGACGCCGCCTGGGATTACGAGCGCCTGCTCCGCGTTGCCCGCATCGGCCTGCCGCTCGGCGTGCGCTGGTTGAGCAGCGACTTCAACTGCACCGTCCAGGATCCCGCCTACGTCAACG
>JAEYYS010000401.1 GCA_023428335.1 Verrucomicrobiota bacterium
GCCGTGCGCAACAACGGCGGTGGCCACGTCAATCACAGCTGGTTCTGGCAGTGGATGGCCCCCGCCGGCAGCGGCCCCGCCGCGCCTGAGGGCAAGCTCGCCGCCGCCCTGCAGAGTACTTTTGGCAGCCTCGACGACTTCAAGAAACAGTTCGGCGAAGCCGGCGCCAAGCGCTTCGGCTCCGGCTGGGCCTGGCTCATCGTCAAGAAGGACGGCAGCCTCGCCGTCACCTCGACACCGAACCAGGACAACCCGCTCATGAAGGGCGTGGTGCCGGACAACGAGCTGGGCACACCCATCCTCGGCCTCGACGTCTGGGAACACGCCTACTACCTGAAGTACCAGAACAAGCGCCCCGACTACATCAGCGCCTGGTGGAAGGTCGTCAACTGGAGCGCTGTCGCCAAGGGTTACGAGGCCGCCAAAGCCTGATCCCATGACCGGCCTGATCGAGGTCAAGGTCGCGGAGTTGGCGCAGCTGTTCAACTTCATGGACCCGTCCCCCTTCCACGAGCGGGACCTCGATCATGATGCCGAGGAATTCATCGTCAGTTGGGCGCAGGAACATCCGCGCGAGCACGACCTGCGCCTGCTGATCCATCTCGCCCGGCCGCCCGCCGGCGAACTGGCCGACCTCGAATCCGTCAAGGACTCGATCCGCCACTACTTCGACTACCGCGCCGGCCTGCTCTGGCGCGAGTTCCGCCTGCTCATGCGCGAGGGTCGCGCCTCCCTGCTCATCGGCCTCGGTTTCATCGCGGTCTGCCAAATGGCAGCCCAGACACTGCTGCAGGATTCCCAGGGTTGGCAGGCCATTGTCCGCGAGGGATTGACCGTTCTCTGCTGGGTCGCCCTGTGGAAGCCCATCGAGATTTACCTCTACCGCTGGTGGCCGCTGCTCCGCCGCCGCCGGCTGTACCAGCGGCTGGCGGTCATGGCCATCGAGATCCGCGTCGCCGCCCCTCAGGACGGCAGCGCGGTCATCGGCACCGGCAGGGGCTGAAGGCTCGACTCGGTGGTCTGGAAGAAGTCGACCCGGCCGCTGGTGACGTCATACAGCGCGCCGACGATGGCGATCTTGCCCTCCAAGACAAGCTTGTCGAGGGTCGCACTGCGCTGGCGGATCATGCGGATCGTGCGCATGACGTTGTGGCGCGAAATCTCGTTGGCGTAGGCGACCTTCTCGCCCGGCGACCACTGGTCCGGCTGCTTCAGGGTGGCGGGATTGATCGACTGCTGGATCTCGGTGACCAGGCCGTCGAGGTTGCCGCAGGGGGTGGCCTCACTGGCCTTCTTGGCGGCGGCGAGCAGGTCGACTGCGGCATTGACCGCGCCGCAGCTCGTGTGGCCGAGCACAACGACCAGCTTCGAGCCGACCACCGCGCAGGCATACTCCAGGCTGCCGAGCAGTTCCGGCGTGGCGATGTTGCCGGCCACGCGGGCGCTGAAGATGTCGCCGAGACCGAGGTCGAACACCACTTCCGCGGGCGCGCGCGAGTCGATGCAGCCGAGCACGGCCGCCATGGGGAACTGGCCGGCGGAAGTGGCCTCGACAAGGCGGTTTTGGTCGCGCGTCAGCGGCCGGCTGCCGAGAAAGCGCTCATTGCCTTCCTGGAGCAGCTGCAGCACGCGCTCGGGGGTGAGTTCCTGCAACAGCTCGCGGCTGCTGTAGTCGACAAACTGGATGTGGTCCTGCAGCTGCGGGTACCTGTCGCGGAAGCCCTTGAAGCTGAGCTTGACACCCAGGGCACCCGCGGTCGTGTCGCGGAAGTCGGTGATCAGGTCGAGCACGTCCGGATCGATGTAGTCCGTGTTGCTGGCGTCGAGCAGGATGTGGCCGCCGCGCGGCACGCTGCGCAGGGCCTGCTCAAGCGAGGCACGGCTGAGGAAACTGACCTGGTTGGCCAGGACAATGTGCATGACGTCGCCGCTGACATGCTTCTCGAGGATGCGGCGCAGCGGTCGGCGGGCGTTGTTGTGCAGGATGAAGCCGATCGACACGGCGAGGCCGATGAGCACACCGATGAGCAGGTCGGTGAGCACGATGGCGACAATGGTGATGATGAAGGGCAGGAACTGCTTCTGGCCCTCGCTCCACATCTGGCGGATCAGCTTCGGGCTGGCGAGCTTGAGGCCGGTCATCAGCAGGATGGCGGCCAGCGCGGCCAGCGGGATCTGGTTCAGCAGGGCGGGCACCAGCATGACGCAGCCGATGAGCAGCACGCCGTGCCAGATGGCACTGACCTTGGTCTCGGCCTTGGCGTTGATGTTGACCGAGCTGCGCACGATGACGCTGGTCATCGGCAGGCCGCCAATCAGGCCGGCGGCGATGTTGCCGACGCCCTGGGCCAGCAACTCGCGGTTCGGCGGGGTCGCCCGCTGCTTCGGATCGATCTTGTCGACCGCTTCGATGTTCAACAGGGTCTCCAGCGAGGCGACCACGGCAATCGTCACCGCCGAGGTGTACACCACCGGGTTCGACAGCACGCTCCAGTCAGGGAACATGAGGGCGTTGCGGATGAAGTCGCCCGGCCCCGCGGTGACCGGCACCGCCACCAGGTGGCTGGGCTCGATGACCAGCGAACCACCAATGGTGTGGAAGAGCTGGTTGAGCAGCACGCCGAGCACGACCACGATCAACGGCGCCGGCACCGGCGATTGCTTGAGGACCTTGACCTTGTCCCAGAAGACGATGAGGGCGATCGAGGCGATGCCGACCAGAACCGCACCGGGGTGGACATCAAAGAAGGCCACCGCCAACTCGGAAAAGGTGTTCTCGCCATCCTTCTGCTGGAAGGATTTGTCGCCCATCGGGTCGGTGTCATGACCGAGCAGGTGCGGAATCTGTTTGAGGATGAGAATGACGCCAATGGCAGCCAGCAGGCCTTTGATGACACTCAGGGGGAAGAAGGCGGAAATGAAACCCGCCCGGCAAATGCCCATGATCACCTGCAGGGCGCCGGCCAGAACGACCGCCACCAGGAAGGCCTCGAACGAACCCAGGGCGGCGATTTGTGCTGCCACCACCGCCGTCAAAC
>JAEYYS010000412.1 GCA_023428335.1 Verrucomicrobiota bacterium
GAAATGGGGAAATGGGGAAATGGGGAAATGGAAAATGGGAAATGGGAAAATGGGAAAATGGGGTCAGTGCAACTGCTTGACAGAATGGCCTGATGCGCTGATTTTTTCATTGTAGCACGCAGCATTCGCATCTAGGCCCGCGGGGCCTATTACCATGTCATGGCGCGCGGCAATCGCCGGGAGGCCATCTTCTACGGGAAACGGGGTCGGATGCGAGCAAGGTGCTGCTGGCGGACCTGCTCTGGCGGCGGACGGTGGTGTGGCAGGAGTGGCTGGCGGAGAAGCTGCGGATGCGCTCGGCGGCGAACGTCAGCCAGCAAATGCGGCGACTGGACAAGAAGCGCGTGCTGGGCAGGGTGACGGAAGCGCCGAAAGGCTTTTTGGAAGAGGTGGATCAAGATGCCCATAAATGAGACCCATCTGTCAAGCAGTTGCACACTGACCCCGTTTCCCTGTGACATCAAAATGGAATTGCCAAAACCGCAGGTTATGCGGCTTTATTCACAGAGATGTATTTTGCGAAAAATCCCGCAAGGCCCCCCCTTTGTTTTCAAAGGAACAAGTGCATGATCTACGGATGCGTGATTCGGTCACTCACCGTGGCACTCCTTGTTTTCGCGTGGCAACCAGGAACTGCCTGGGCTGATGAGACTTCAAGGACAGACGCGCATGGCAATGCGGCAAAAAAGAGCATTGTTAAAACTCCACGAGCTGATTTGGCGGCACCAGGCTTCCGCAGGTTTTCATTATTTGGCCCTGAGACATCTCCAATAATCAAAATCATCTCTCCATCTGAGGGGGCTCTGGTGGGCGAGGTGGAAAGCGAAATTGTTGTCTGGGGTGAGATCCAGCTTGGCTGGTATATGCCAGACCGCATCCTTGTTTACATCAACCAAGATGTTCCGGTTCAAGCTTCAATTTATGACCTGGCTGGCAAAACCATCAAATTTCGGGCTTCAGTAAGACCCCGTCTTGGACCCAATACACTCACTGTTAGAACGGGGAGTTCTTTTATTCATAACTCACAATATACTGAATCAACGAGGGAATTCACTTTCGAGAAGCGATACAAGTTGAGTCTGAAGAGCTACGAAAGTTACTACGGCTCTCCGTTCCCAGAGCCATCAAATAAAAAGGGCGATATTTCAACGAAGGTTCTCAACGGCAAGAAAATCGTCAGCTTGCCAGGCACAGCGGCTGAAAAGCATTTTTCCGTGTCCACAGGAACCACGATTCAACTGACCGCGAGACCCAAGGCAGGTTGCCTTTTCCATGAATTCGATTATTTTGATGACGCTGAAAAAATCCAGTCCGATTGGGAAACGTGTATCATTACCATGCCGAGCAATGACTTGGCAGTCGGTGCGCACTTCATCAGAAATCCATTCACCGCGCCTGAAGAGGAAAACGCTTTCCCCGGCTTCTTTCAAGGGGCTCCCAAAGTCTTTCAGGGAAATTTTTTCGGAGGTCACATGGATGATGCGGGCATGATCACTGCGGCGTTTTCTCCTGGAAGCGCAACTTTGAGTGGAAAGGTCATGATGCGCGGAAAAACAACGCCATTCACCGCTGTGTTACAAGCCGCTCCTCCAATCCACAGCAACATTCCTGTTCTCTTTAGAAACAAAGGCAAGCTCACAGAACATTTCGACTTCTTGAATCTGCGAATGACCATGACATGGTCACTCGATCAGTTGGAGTTTGTCATCACAGAAGGTGATGCCGGATTCATAGAGGGGGTGGCCGCCGCTCCGGCTTTTGCGCCGCGAAGACCCGTGCCGGAGGAATGGTTGAATGAACGAAGTGCTCGGGGGTACTACACGATGGCGCTTCCGATTGGAGAACCCGTAGGCGATAGCGACCTGCCGCTGGAGGATTATCCGCAAGGATCAGGGTATGCCGGGCTCTTTTTGACAAAGAGCGGCGAGCTGAGAATCGCCGGTCAATTGGCCGACGGCTCCCAATTCACCGGCTCGGGTTTTTTGTCCCAGAGGAATCATCCGAAATGCAGGCTTTTTGTACCACTGCCCCTGCCCGGAGGAGGGTCATGGCGGGGCAGTCTCGTGGGTGATATTGAATTTAACGGCGGGGCGGCAGACTCCGATCCTTGGTTGTATTGGTATCGTCCGCAAGTCGTGGAAACCCACAAACCTGCCACGCAAATCTACACCAAGGGATGGGCTGCAGGGATGACATTGTTCGCGTACGCCAACCTTTATGACAGTCGAGTCAAGCTGCAGGATGTTTTTTGGATCGAAGAGGTTCTCCCGGGGGGCAACATGCGTGCAAATTTCGACTTTGGAAAACTCCTGGCGGAAGATGATCCTCAACTGACCCAGCCATTCAATCTCCGGGGGGATGCCTTTTTGAAAGTACCCGGAGTTGACCCTGGACTTCATTTGAAGTTTGTGCGCAGAACGGGTGCATTTACTGGCACGTTCACACCCGACTGGCCTGTAAAGAAAGGACGTCTGCCCAAGTTTTCTGGCATCGTGACACCTTCGATGTATGTGCTTGGAATGGGCTTTTTCATCAGCAACATCGAAGACGATAAAGATCCCCAGAGTGGCAATGTGTGGTTGGAGGAGATCCGTGGTTGGTAGGAGAAGTTGAGACGCCTCAAATCCTCACTCCGGATCCGCCGTCGCTGCAGTGGCACGGGCAGAGTCCGGAACAGCGCTACCGGCAAGCCCGAAGGGCAGGGGACTTGCATTTTCTCGGCATCGACGGCTATGCACGGTTCGTGCCAGGGGTTGAGGAGCCACAGCAGGCCCATCTGATCCCCATCATCATCCTGAATGAGGGCACGGACGCCTTTCGTTCGGAGGCCGAGCGCAAGCGATATCAGCAGGCGGTCGCTTTCGCTCGGGCCTACAATGCCCTTGTGCTGCGAGGCCTGTCTGGAGTCAATCCGACGCCTTGAACGATGATCTGAGCAGGGATGTTTGCGTCTAGGCGAGGCTGGCCTGTTGGGCCAGCGAGCGTGAGTGTGGGAGCCCACGCTCAGCCAGAAGCCAGACGCGGGGCAGGGGGGACGTTTGGCGGCGGGCTCGTGTCTGGACGCCCAAGCCGAAATAATCCGAATACGGACTAACAAAAAAGAGATGGATGATGAACCGCTGTTTTGGTTATGCTGCGCAAAATCCTTAAATCGAAAAAGGTTTTGCCATGCGCTCCGCACCCAACCTCACCGGTCTTCTCCTGCTGACAGCGCTGCTCACCGGTTGCTCGTCCTTCCGTTCGACGGCGGTCGATCCCAACCATCCGGAAAAGCAGGGCCGCGTCGGCCTCTGGTACAAGCTGCCCAAGGCCCTGCTGACGATCCAAGGCGGTCCCAGCAAGACGGATCCCACCGGCTACGAGATCACGGTCGCTCAGGAAATCGTCGCCGATGCCCGGCGCGATTACCACCTGGCCTGGGTCAAGCAACCCTTCTACGACGACAAGACCGCCAAGCCGGTGACGGTGAACGCCAAGGGCTTGCTCACCAACGTTGAACTGAACACCACCGACCAGACGCCGGGCATCATCACCGACTTGGTCGACACCACGATCAGCGTCTTCAAGATCGCCGGTGGCGGTGCGCAAAACGCGACACTGAGGAACTTGGTCGAGGAGATGCCGCCGTTTTCCTACAGCTTCGATCCCTTCGATGCGGACGAGCGCGAGCGCGTCATGGCCCGGTTGCGCGCGCATGGCGTGGAGGTGCAGATCAGTCCCCAGGTCTCCGGTTCGACGAGCGGCATCGGCCAAGCCCTGGCCCACGAGGATGTGCAGGCGCTCGCCGCCCTGCAGCGCGACGGCGTGCTGTTTCATCCACCCACGGCTGTGGATCTGCGCTTCGAAATCGCCAAGCTCAACCTCATCACCCGCAAAACGGTGACGGTGCCGAATCCCCATATCGTCGCCCACTTCCCGTTCCGCCGGTCGCCGCTGGTGGCGAGCACGACGGCCCTGACCTTGGTCGATGGCATGCCGTCGGGATTCACGATCGATCGCCCCAGCCCGGCCAGGGCCTTCACCGGCCTGCTGAAGACGGTGACCAGCACCGTGGCTTCAGCCGTGCCGACGCTGGTGAATGTCAACGTCAACCGGGAGAAATCGGAACTGGCGGCGGAGAAGAGCCTGCTCGACGCGCAGACGAATCATCTCAAGGCCCAGCAGCAGTTGCTCAAGGAGCAGTCGGCCCTGGCCGGCATGCAAAACGCCGTGGTACCCCCCAGCAACGTGCCGGACCGACCCAGCCCGAAGACGCCTGCACCAGGAGGGGCCGGACCAGCGGTGACACCCCCGGCGGCGGCGGTTGCGCCTGCGGAGCGACCGCAAAGCTGACAGCGTCTGCCAGAACAAGGCTGATCCCCTCCACCCAGGACCTTTCCCATGGCCAAGACCTCCGCCGCCAAAGCTGCCGCGAAGGCAACTCCCAAGAAGACGGCCAAGACCTCCGCCGCAACGCGCTGGCGACCGCGCGGCAACGAAGGCCTGAAACTGGCGCCGCTGCCGGCGAATTTTCGCAGCGACGCCTTGCTGGCCGGGCAGGGGGCTCCGATCGCGGCACCACCCGCCCCGCCGTTGCCCGGGCCCGGCCTCGAACCCGCTGCCCACGATGTCCGCACCGCCGCTTTCGCGGACCTGAGCGCCTCGCTGTCGAGCGTGGCCCGGCCCGGCGACTTTCCCTGGTCGGCCCACGTGCAACTGCAGATGGTCGGACCCGATGGCGCGCGCAAGGTGGGTTCGGGCTGGGTGATCGGCGACAAAACGATCATCACCGCCGGTCACTGCGTCCACGACGGCGGCTGGATGCGCGAGATCCATGTCAGCCTGGGGGGCAGTCGCTCGGGCCTGCCGCAACGCCTTCCCGCCATCTACTGGAACAGCACCACGGAATGGATTCACGGTGCGACCCCCGTGCAGCGCGAGGCGGGCGATATGGGCGTGGTGCGCGTGGCGGAATCGCTGGCGCCGTTCACTGCGCCGCTGCGCTACGCCTGTTACGACACCGCCCGCCTGCGCGACATCCAGGCCCGGCGACTGGCGGTCAGTGTCGCCGGATTTCCGGTGGATCCTTGGGACAGCTTTTTGGTCGATGCCGGCGTGCTCACCGGTGTCTCCGGCGATTTTCTGCTCTACGATGTCGAGACCTTCAAGGGCCAGAGCGGCGCGCCGCTGCTCTATTGGGACGAGGACGGCCAGCCGACGGTCCTCGGCATCCATCACTGGAACGTCGCCTTGAACCGCAACCGCGCCGTGCGCATCTCCGAACCCGCCGCAGCGCTGCTGTTGAATTGGACGGCGTAGGGCAGGGGTCTTCTGCCCGCCGACTGAAATCCGTCCCGGTCTCGGGCCGTATCTGGCCGATGCGCTTGGTTTCCGTCCCTGTCCTGCTCGCTGCGGCTGCGCCGCTGGCGGCGGCGGACATGACCCCAAACCAGCGCGCCTTTTTCGAGGCCAAAATCCGGCCGGCCTTGGTCAAGCACTGCTACGAATGTCACTCGCAGGCGGCGGACAAGATCGGTGGCAACCTGCTGCTCGATGCGGCGCCGGAAATGCTCGCCGGCGGCGACTCCGGTCCGGCCCTGGTACCCGGTGAACCGGATGCCAGCCTCATTGTCCAGGCCGTGCGCTACGACGGCTTGGAGATGCCACCGAAAAAGCGCCTGCCGGAGACGGTGGTGAACGATATCATCGAATGGGTGAAGATGGGCGCGCCCGACCCGCGCACCGAACCGGCAAGTCGCACACTGCGGGCGCCGCAGGAACCGCTCTGGTCGCTGCAACCGGTGGCCGACCCGCCGCCGCCCGCGGTGCGTGCCGCCGACTGGCCACGCGATCCGCTCGATCGCTTCCTGCTCGCCGCCCTGGAGCAGGCCGGCGAGGCACCGGTCGAGGACGCCGCCCCAGCCGCGCTGCGCCGTCGCCTGCACTTCGACCTGCTCGGCCTGCCACCGCCGCCGGACGATGCCGGTGATCCCACCGATCCGGCCTACGTCGACCGCCTGCTCGCCTCGCCGCACTTTGGCGAAAAGTGGGGTCGCCACTGGCTCGATGTCGCCCGCTACGCGGAGTCGAACGGCAACGACGGCCTCAGTCGCAACGCCAGCTTCCCGCATGCCTGGCGCTACCGCGACTACGTCGTCGCCGCCTTCAACGACGACCTGCCTTACGACCGGTTTCTTCAGGAACAGCTCGCCGGCGATCTGCTGCCCGCCGCCACGCCGGCGCAGCGCGACCGACAGCTCATTGCCACCGGCCTGCTCGCGCTCGGCGCCAAACCGGCGAAGGCGATGAACGAGAACTTCGACATGGACGTTGTCGCCGACCAGATTGGCGTGGTCGGCAGCGGCCTGCTAGGGCTCAGCGTTGGTTGTGCGCGCTGCCATGACCACAAGACCGATCCCATCCCGACGCGCGATTATTATGCCCTGGCCGGCATCTTCCGCAGCAGCGAAACGCTCTGGGGCGCCGCCGCCCAGCAGGCGCTGACCGCACCGCAGACACCCCTGCATGTGCTGCAGGCCGCCGCGCCGGCGCCGCCGCGAAAGGAAGTGGAAGCCGTGCTGCGGGCCAACCCACCGCGGCGCACGCCGGCCAAGCCGGCCTTCCCGCAGCCGCCGGAGGCGGCACTCGCCATGGGCGTGCGCGAGGCGAAGAAGATCGAGGACAGCAAGGTCCATGTCGGTGGCGAGGCGAAACGTTTCGGCCCGGTCGTGCCTCGCGGTTTCCTCAGCGCGGCCACGTTGCCCAGCCCGGCCCCGGGCACGGCGCAGAGCGGTCGCTTCGAACTGGCCCAGTGGCTGACCCATCGACAAAACCCGCTCACCGCCCGTGTCTTCGTCAACCGCGTCTGGCTGCACCTGTTCGGCCAGGGCCTGGTGGCGACGCCCGACGACTTCGGCGTCTCCGGCGCCCGCCCCAGCCACCCGGAACTGCTCGATCACCTCGCCACGCGTTTCATGCGTGAGGGCTGGTCGGTCAAACGCCTGATCCGCGCCCTGGTGCTCAGCCGCAGCTACCGGTTGGCGGCACGGCCGGGTGAGCACCCGCGCTTTGCCCATCAGCCGCGCCGGCGCCTCGAGGCCGAGGCGATCCGCGATGCCATGCTGGCCGCGGCCGGCGAACTCGATCGCCAGCCCGGCGTGGGTTCGCTCATCCAGGGGCGCGATGTGCTCATCAACGAACTGCCGCCCCTGCATCAGCCGAGCCGTCAGCGCAGCCTGTACCTGCTGCTGCTGCGCAACTCCATGCCGCCGGAACTGACGCCCTTCAACCTGCCCGATGCCACGGCGGTCACTGGCAGCCGCGATCGCGCCACCCTGGCCACGCAGGCGCTCTACCTGCTCAACAATCCCTTCGTCGTCGGTCTGTCGCAGCGCTTCGCCACCCGCGTGCAAGCCGTCGCCTCCGACACCGAGACCCGGCTGCGCTTCGCCTACCGCAGCGCCTTCGGTCGCACGCCCAGCGCGGATGAACTGCAGCAGGCGCGGGATTTCCTGCGCGAGGCCGACCTCATGCTCGCCTCCTCGGAGGCGCCAGCCGGCGGGGGCGGTCGCAGCGACGCCTGGGCGGCCTTCTGTCAGGCCCTGCTTTCGGCCAGTGAACTGAGATATGTCGACTGAAGCGCGCGTATGACTTGCCCGATGCACCCGCTCTCTCGCCGCCAGATGCTCCGCACCGCCTCCTGCGGGTTCGGCTACCTGGCCTTGTCCGGTCTCGCCGCCGCGGCGCCGGCCGATCTGGCGCTGCGTCCGCCCCTGCAGCGCGCGCGGGCGCGCCGGATCATCTTCCTCAACATGGCCGGCGGACCGGCCCAGCTCGACACCTTCGACTACAAGCCGCAGATCGGCAAAACGCCGCACGCGGGCTCGGTGGCCAGCTTCCGCCAGCGCGGTGCCAGCGGCCTGTGGGTCTCCGACCTGCTGCCGAATCTGGCGCGCCATGCCGACAAGCTTTGCGTCGTGCGCTCGATGACGGCCGACACCAGCATCCATGCCCAGTCGATGCTGCAGCTGCACACTGGCGACCGACTGCGGCCCTGCCCGAGCCTTGGCGCCTGGGTGGCCTATGGCCTGGGCACGGAAAACCAGAACCTGCCCGGCTTCATCAGTTTCAACACCGCCAAACCCGCCGAGTACGCCGCCGCCCAGCTGCCGGCCATCTATGGCGGCACGCCGATCGGGGTGAATGGCGAGGACATGAGCCGCGCCACCCTCGCCGACATCCGCGGCGACCACCTGCCGCCCGCCCTCAAACGCCGCCAGCTCGATTTGATCCAGTCGCTCAACCGCGGCCACCAGGGCGCGCGTGGCGACGACGCCCAGCTCGATGGCGTCATCCAGGCGCTGGAGCTCGGTTTCCGCATGCAGACCGAGGCGCCGGACCTGCTCGACCTCAGCGACGAGCCGAAGGCCGTGCTCGAACGCTACCGGGTCGGTAAGAACCACGCGGTCGGCACCTGCAAGGCGAGCGATTTTGGTCGCCAATGCCTGCTGGCGCGGCGTTTTTGCGAGGCCGGCGTGCGCTTCATCGAGATCACCCACGGCAGTTGGGATCAGCACACGGATCACCGCCGCGACCTGACCGCCAACTGCGCCACCACCGACGCGCCGATCGCCGCCCTGCTCGATGACCTCGACGTTCGCGGCCTGCTCGAAGACACCCTCGTCGTCTGGGGCGGCGAGTTCGGTCGCCCGGGCCTGACGCCGGGCAAGGACAAGGATCAAACCGGCCATCAGCACCGTGCCTTCACCTTCTGGCTCGCCGGCGGCGGCGTGAAGGCCGGCCAGGCCCATGGCGAAACCAGCCACGACGGCAGCAGCGTCGTCGAGGGCGCCGTCCACTTCCGCGACCTGCATGCGACCCTGCTGCACCTGCTCGGCCTCGATCACGACAACCTCGCCATCGTCAGCGGCGGCCGCCGCATCCGCCTCACCGGCCTGCAGGGCGGTCGAGTGGTCAACGAGCTGCTGGCCTGAACGGGTCGCCTGCAGGGTGTTGAGGAAGACATGACTCCTCGCGCTTGGCAGGGCGGCGGCGAGACGGCACCGCGCGCCCCGTGAAATCCGCCGCCCGGCCGGTCCGTTTAGGTGGACGATGCGTTTTGCCCCCGTCCATGCCCTCTTCCTGCTCGCCGCCTCCGCCCACGGGGCCGGCAAGCTGGAGTTCAACCGCGACATCCGCCCGATCCTGAGCGACAACTGCTTCGCCTGCCACGGCTTCGACGAAAAGAAGCGCAAGGCGGACCTGCGGCTCGACACGGCCGAGGGCGCCTACGCGGTGGTCGACGGGGTGCAGGCGGTGAAACCCGGGGATCCGGCGGCGAGCACGATCCTGCAGCGCATGCTCACCCAGGATCCCGATGAACTGATGCCGCCGCCGGAATCGCACAAAAAACTGACACCGGCGCAGATCGAGACGATCCGCCAATGGATCGCCCAGGGCGCGGAGTACCAGCAGCACTGGAGCTTCATCCCGCCGAGCAAGCCAACCGTGCCGAGCCCGCCCGGCGCGGTCATCCGCAACCCGGTCGACGCCTTCATCCAGGACCGCCTGCGCCGCGAGGGCCTGGAGCCGTCGCCGGAGGCGTCGAAGGAGACCCTCATCCGCCGCGTCACCCTGGATCTCACCGGCCTGCCGCCGACCCCGGCCGAGGTCGATGCCTTCCTCGCCGATGCCCGCCCCGACGCCTATGAACGCGTCGTCGAGCGCCTGCTGAAATCGGTGCGCTACGGCGAGCACATGGCGCGCTACTGGCTCGATGCCGCCCGCTACGCCGACACCCACGGCCTGCACCTCGACAACGAGCGCAGCATGTGGCCCTACCGCGACTGGGTGGTGCGTGCCTTCAACGACAACCTGTCGTTCGCCGATTTCACCCGCTGGCAGATCGCCGGCGACCTGCTGCCGGAGGCGACCCTCGACCAGCGCATCGCTTCGGGCTTCAACCGCTGCAACGTCACCACCAGCGAGGGCGGTTCGATCAATGAGGAATTCATTTTTCGGTATGCCGTCGACCGCACCGACACCACGGTGGCGGTGTGGATGGGGCTGACGGCCGGTTGTGCGGTCTGCCACGACCACAAGTTCGATCCGATCAGTCAGAAGGAGTTTTATTCGCTCTACGCCTTCTTCAACAGCGCCGCCGATCCGGCCATGGACGGCAACATCCTGCTCACCCCGCCCATTCTGCGCCTGGCCAGCGATGAGCAATCGCAGCAGCTCGCCGCCCTCGACCGCGAGATCAGCGCGCAGCAGCAGGCGATCCGCGATGCGCTGGCGGCCTTGAAGTACGAGGATCCGGCCGAGGTGCAACCGCCGCCGCCGGCGCAGACGAGCGAGGTCGTGTGGTTCGACGACGCCTTCCCGCCGCAGGCCAAGGTGGAGCATGCGGGCGAACCGACGCGTTTTATCACCGCCAAGCAGGGCCCGGTGTTCAGCGGCGAACGCGCCCTGACGCGCACGGCGCAGCAGGTGGCCCAGGACTTCTTCGCCGGCGGGGCCTCCTTCGAGATCCCGGCCAACGGGGTGATCAGCGTGCAGTGTTACGTCGATCCGGCCAACCCGCCCTCGGCGGTGATGCTGCAGTTTCATACCGCCGGCTGGAACCATCGCGCCACCTGGGGCGAGGAGGGCGCCATCCCCTTCGGCAAGGTGCGCACGCCGGAGAACGTCCGCGTCGGCGCCCTGCCCGAGGCCGGCAAGTGGGTGAAGCTGCAGGTCAATGCCGACCGCCTCGCCCTCAAGCCGGGCATGAAGGTCAACGGCTTCGCCTTCACCCAGTACGGCGGCACGGTGAGCTGGGACCGACTCGCCATCAGCTCGCGCGTCGAGCCGGCCAAGGATCCGCAGTGGTCCTGGAAGGTCTGGGTGCAGCGCAATCAGGGCAAGCGCGTTGCCGACCTGCCCACCGACCTGCAAAACGTCGTGCGCGGCAAGAAGCCGGAGCAGTGGACCGAGGCCGAGCGCCAGCGCCTGCAGGCGCACTGGTTCGAGAACGAGTACCAGGGCGCCCGCCAGATTGTCGACGGTCCACGCGCGAAGAAACTCGCCCTTGAGGCGCGCAAGAAGGCGCTGGAGGACGCCATCCCGGCCACCTTCATCATGGCCGACCTGCCCGAGCCGCGCGAGAGCTTCGTCATGGAGCGCGGCCTGTACGACAAGCCGGGCGAAAAGGTCGCGCGCGCCACGCCCGCCGCCTTCCCGCCGCTGAAGGCGAAGTCGGCCCAGCCCACCCGGCTCGACCTCGCCGACTGGCTGCTCGCGCCGGAGCACCCGCTGACGGCCCGTGTCACGGTGAATCGCTACTGGCAGCAGTTCTTCGGCACCGGGCTGGTCAAAACCAGCAATGACTTCGGTTCCCAGGGCGAGCCGCCCAGCCATCCGGAATTGCTCGACTGGCTGGCGGTCACTTTCCGCGATGGCGGCTGGGACGTGAAGGAATTCGTCCGCCTGCTGGTCACCTCGCACACCTACCGGCAGAGCGCCCGCTTCACCCCGGAAAGCCTGGCGCGCGACCCGCAGAACCGCCTGCTCGCCCGCGGCCCGCGCGTCCGCGCCGCTGCCGAGGTGATCCGCGACAGCGTGCTTTTCATCAGCGGCCTGCTCAGCCCGAAGGTCGGCGGCAAGGGCGTCAAACCCTACCAGCCGGAAAACATCTGGGAACCGGTCGCCTTCGGCGGCAGCAACACCCGCTTCTACGTCCAGGACCAGGGCGAAAGCCTGTACCGGCGCAGCCTCTACACCTTCTGGAAACGCACCGCGCCGCCGCCGGCGATGACCAGCTTCGATGCCCCCAACCGCGAGTCGGCCTGCCTCGTCCGCGAGCGCAGCAACACGCCGCTGCAGGCGCTCAACCTCATGAACGACGTCCAGTACGTCGAGGCCGCCCGCGCCTTCGCCGAGCGCCTGCTCAAGCGCCCCGGCGCCGGCGACGACGCGCGCCTGACCGAGGCCTTCCGTGCCGCCACGAGCCGGTACCCGACCGCCGAGGAAGCCGAGCTCATGCGCCAGACCCTCGAGCAGCACCGCGCCGCCTACCGCGCCCGACCCGACGACGCGAAGCAGCTCATCACCCAGGGCGCCTCCAAGCCCGATCCCGCTCTTGATCCCGTCGAACTCGCCGCCTGGACCCTCATCACCAACCTCGTGCTGAATCTGGATGAGCTGGTGACGAAGGGATGAGGGGTGGGAAGTGGAAGATCGGAGATGGGAGATTGGAGATGGGAGATCGGAGATCGGGGCCCCGCTGGGGGCGACGCTGTGGGTGAGGCTGGCCGCTTCTGAAAAAAGGGAGCGTGGGCACTCTTGCCTGCCTCTGGTGCCTTGCCATTCGAAAGGGAGCGCCCCGACCGTCAGGCATGGTTTATCGATAAAGGGACAGACACTTTATGAAGTGCCTGACAGCTTGGCGCGGAAGCCGCGCTCTGGATCGTGGGGCCGGTGGTGGCGCCGCGCGGCTCAGCCGTCCGGTCTTGCCAGCACGTCCGCCATGGCTCAGACTGCGGCATGCTTCGCGCCCTTTTCCTTGCCGCTTTGACTCTCGCCGTGCCGGCGATCGCCCGTGACACGCTGGATCTGTACTGGATCGATTCCGAGGGCGGCGGCAGCACATTGCTGGTGACGCCTGCGGGGGAATCGGTGCTGATCGACACCGGCAATCCGGGCGGGCGCGACGCGGCGCGCATCCACAAGGTCGCCACCGAGGTGGCCGGGCTGAAGCGGCTCGATCACGTGGTGATCACCCATTTCCACATCGACCACTTCGGCGGCCTGGCCGAGCTGGCGCAGCTGCTGCCGGTGGGAACGCTGTACGACAAGGGCATCACCGACGCGGTGCCCGACAAGGGGGGCAATGCCGCGCGCTGGACCCTGACCAGCCGGCCCTACCGCAGCGCGCCGGTGGAGCGTCGCGTGGTGCTGCAGGCGGGCGACACCGTGCCGCTGCGCGCGGTGGAAGGCGGTGCGCCGATCTTCCTGCGCTGCCTGGGCGGCAACCAGAAGTTCGTGGAGCCCGCACCCGGTGCCCCGGCCGGACCCACCGAACCCGCGGTGGCGGAAAAGGCGCCGGACCTGTCCGACAATGCCAACAGCCTGGTTTTCCTGCTCGGCCTCGGCGATTTCCGTTTCTTTGACGGCGGCGACCTGACCTGGAACGTTGAGGCCAAGCTGGTCAGCCCGGTCAACCGGGTGGGCGCGGTCGATCTCTACCAGGTCAACCATCACGGGCTCGATTCGAGCAACCATCCCTGGCTGCTGCGCGCCCTGGATCCGGTGGTGGCGGTGATGAACAACGGCCCGCGCAAGGGTGCCAGCGCGACCGCCTTCGAATCGCTGCGCGGTGCGCCGAGCCTCAAGGCCATCTACCAGTTGCATGAGTGCGTGCGTGAGGACGCGCAAAACACCGAAGACAAAACGCGCATCGCCAACGCCGGCGACACCGGCGAGGCCTGTGCCGCGAACTACATCCACTGCACGGTGGCGGCCGATGGCGCGAGCTACACCCTGCACGTGCCGTCGACCGGCCATCGCCAAATCTACGCCACGCGCCGGCGGTAGCAGGGATGGCCCAAACGAGGGTTGGGGAAGAGGGCATTCCGCGGGCTCGATCCGCCCTCTGGCGAAGGCGCCGACCCTGCCCACGACCGCCCTCCGAGATTCCGGGCTTGCATTTCCCGGCACCTGTGGCATTCATCATACCGGTTTTTGAGCCGCTTCCCCACTTGGGGCCGAAGTTTGACATGTAGCCCGCCCGACTGGCGGTGACCCGTCCTGCCCCGCAGGACGCCCTTACTGCGACAGGTTGCCCGTATTCTGGAAGCCAACCTGCCGGTTTGTAAGATAGACATGGAAAAGCATACCTTCGCCGAGCTCGGCCTTGCGCCCGAGCTCCTCTCCGCCATCGAAGCCCAGGGCTTCGAACAACCCTCCCCGATCCAGGCCCAGGCCATCCCCGTGGCCCTGACCGGCCGCGACGTCGTCGGCCAGAGCCAGACCGGTTCCGGCAAAACCCTCGCCTTCGGCCTGCCGGCCGTCCAGCGCATCGACGCCACCAACCGCGCCGTCCAGGTCCTGGTCATGTGCCCCACCCGCGAACTGGCCATGCAGGTCTGCGCGGAAATCCACAAGGTCGCCTCCTTCAAGGACGGCGTGCGTGCCACGCCGGTCTACGGCGGCGCCTCCTATGACCGCCAAATCCGCGCCCTGCAGGCCGGCTCGCAGGTGGTCGTCGGCACCCCGGGCCGCATCCTCGATTTCGTCCAGCGGGGCACCCTGCGCCTCGACCAGCTGCAGACCCTCGTCTTCGATGAGGCCGATGAAATGCTCGACATGGGCTTTGCCGACGAAATCGAGCGCCTCATGGAGGCGGTGCCGGCCGAGCGCCAGACGATTTTCTTCTCCGCCACCTTCGACCCGCGCATCCGCCGCCTGATCGACCGGTACACGAAGAACCCGGCCACCATCACCATCGAACAGAAAGCGATGACGGTGCCGACCATCGAGCAGCGCTACTACGAGGTGCACGGCCGCAGCAAGACCGAGGTGCTCTGCCGCGTGCTCGACATGGACAGCCCGCGCCTGACCATCGTCTTCGCCAACACCAAGAAGGCCGTCGATGATGTCACCGACGCCCTCGTCGGCCGCGGTTACTCGGCCGACCGCCTGCACGGCGACCTCAACCAGATGATGCGCGACCGCGTCATGCGCAACTTCCGCAGCGGCACCATCGAGGTGCTGGTCGCCACCGACGTCGCCGCGCGCGGCCTCGACGTGAACGACATCGACCTCATCGTCAATTACGACCTGCCCTACGACACCGAGGACTACGTCCACCGCATCGGCCGCACCGGCCGCGCCGGCCGCAAGGGCAGCGCCGTCAGCCTGGTCGCCGGTCGCGAGATCTACCTGATGCAGCGCATCCAGCGCTTCACCAACGCCCGGGTCACCCGCGCCAAGGTGCCGTCGCAGGAGGAGGTCGAAGCCACGCGCGTCGACCAGACCTTTGAGAAGCTCAAGTCCGTGCTCGAAAGCGGCGAGTACGCCAAGCATGAGCACACCGTCCAGCGCCTGCTCGACGCCGGTTTTGAGACGACCGACATCATCAGCGCCGTGCTCGACCTGTGGATGAAGGAGTACTCGCGCGAGGCCGAGCCCATCCTGGAAGACCGCCAGCCGGCCAAGCCGGGCGCGCCGCGCCGCGAATTCACCCCGCGCGAAGCCGCTCCCCGGGAGATGGCGCCCCGTGAGGAACGACCCGCCGCCCCCGAGCGTCCGCGCGACGAGCCGGCCGTCGACGAAGGCCCGGCCCGTGCCGATGTGCCGCCGCGCGATGACTACGGCCCGGCGCCGATGCGCTCGCGTTCCTTCGTCCAGAAGGGCCCGCGCTCCGGCATGGTGCGCCTGTTCATCAACATCGGCGGCATGGACAACGCCCGCCCGGGCGACATCGCCGGCCTGATCTACAACACCTCGCAGGTCCCTCCGGGCAGCGTCGGCACCATCGAAGTCTTTGAGAAGTGCAGCTACCTGGAAGTGCCCGAGGATCACGTGCAGGCTGTCATGGAGAGCGTCAGCGGCAGCGAGTTCCGCGGCCGCGCCGTGCGCATGGACCTGGCCGACCGCCAGG
>JAEYYS010000438.1 GCA_023428335.1 Verrucomicrobiota bacterium
GCCCTGCGCGTGTGGGAGGACCTGCGCCGCTCCGAGCAGCAGCATGACCGCTGGTGGGGCAACTTCGTCCGCACCGCCCGTGTCCGCCTGCAGGAGTTGCGCCGCACCCAGCCGCCCGGTACCATCCTGACCTGGCTGGTGTATCGCGACGCCTACGCGCGTCGTGCCGCCGAGGATGGCGACCCGCTGGTCAGCCATGTCGAATCGGTGCGCGACACCTACAAGGTCAACCTCGTCTGGTTCCGCAGCGGTGAGGAGGTCATCCAATACCTCAACGCCGGCGGTGCCCACGCGCCGCGTTCGCGACACAAGGTGGCCGGTTTCGAATTCTTCGGGCACTCGAACAAGCACTGCTTCCTGTTCGATTACAGCTCCGAGATCTACGCGACCTCGACCGCCTGGCTGCACGAGAACGACCTGCATCGCATCCGTCGCGGTGTCTTTGCCCGCGGCGCCTTCTGCAAGAGCTGGGGCTGTCACACCGGCGAGAGCATGAGCCGCTACTGGCGCAAGGCCACCGGCACCCGCCTCATCGGTGCCATTGGCAAAACCGATTATTCCTACATGCACCTGCGCAACTGGCAGGTTGCCCTCAGCCGCGGCAGCCGCTGGGTTGAGTGAATCCCACCTTTTCGAATCATGAATTACGCCGATCTCCACCGCATCTACCACCAGCCCTTTTTCGACCTGATCAAGCAGGCGCGCGCCGTCCATGAGGAGCATTGGACCGGCAACGAGGTGCAGCTCTGCACCCTGCTCAGCATCAAGACCGGCGGCTGCTCCGAGGACTGCGGCTACTGCGCCCAGAGCGCCCGCTACAGCACCGGCGTCGAGGCCGAGAAACTCATGGAGAGGGAGCAGGTCATGGAGCGCGCCCGCGCCGCCCGCGCCAACGGCTCCACCCGTTTCTGCATGGGCGCCGCCTGGAAGGGCGTGCGCTCCGGCACCCAGAAGTTCGACCAAGTGCTCGACATTGTCCGCGACGTCTCCACCCTCGGCATGGAAGTCTGTGTCACCCTCGGTCAGCTCGGCGCCGAGGAGGCCCAGCAGCTCAAGGAAGCCGGTGTCACCGCCTACAACCACAACATCGACACCAGCCCGGAGCACTACCCGAACATCGTCAGCACCCACAGCTTCGACGACCGCCTCGGCACCATTCGCCACGCCCAGGACGCCGGCATGTCGGTCTGCTGCGGCGGCATCCTCGGCCTTGGCGAGACCATCGAGGACCGACTGAAAATGCTCGAAGTGCTCAGCAACTTCAATCCGCATCCGGAGAGCGTGCCGATCAATGCCCTCATGCCGATGAAGGGCACCCCCATGGGCGACAACCCCCAGGTCGATGCCTTCTCGCTGGTCCGCATGATCGCGGTCGCACGCATCGCCATCCCGCGCGCCAAGGTCCGCCTCAGCGCGGGTCGCACCAACCTCAGCCGCGAGGCCCAGGCGCTGGCCTTCTTCGCCGGTGCCAACTCGATTTTCTACGGCGACAAACTGCTCACCGCCGCCAACCCGCGCGCCAACGAGGATCTGGCTTTGCTGCGTGAACTCGGCCTCAGCGCCCAGCAGCCCAACCCGGACCTCAGCGCGCCCGCGGCCGATGAAGTCCGCGAGCTGTCACCGCCGGCGCCCTGCGTGAAGGCCTGTGGGTGCTGAGTCGGACGAGTCGGACGAGTCTGACAAGTCGGACGGAGCCGCCAGGGCTTAGCGGCCCTGGAAGGTCACTTTTTCCAGGATCACCGGAGCCTGCTGCGCCGGCAGGTACAGGCGCAGGTGCTGCAGGCTTTCGGCCGGCAGGGTCACCGTGGTTTCAGCCGGTGTGTCCTTGGCGGCAGGCAGTTGGAAGTCCACCGTCTGGCCCTCGGCGGGAAAGGTCTCCTGTGTCAGCGTCCGCCACTGGATCTTGCCCGGGCCACCGGCGCCGCGGGTCTTCAGCACGATCGTCACCGGTCCCTGCAGCTTGAGGCCGGCCCGGCCGAGGAAGGGGTTGCGGCCTTCGCCCGTGACCACCAGGGCGCCGTCGCGTTCCTCCAGCGTGCAGCCCTTGGGCACCCAGCCGTCGAAGGGGCGTTTCGCCGCCGCCTCCGGGCGCGGCTGGTAGGCCGGGTTCGGTCGTGGCACGGGCGCGTTCGTGTCGCGCAGGAAGCCGTCGATGAGGGCGTCGAGCTCCTTCACCTTGTCCGGCTGCTGCTCGGCGAGGTTGGTGGTTTCGCCGGGGTCCTGCTTCAGGTCATAGAGTTCGCGCGGCACGCCCGGGCCAAACCAGCGGATCAGTTTGTGGTCGCCCTGCACCACCGTCACCCCGCCCTCGTTGGGGCGGTAGGGGAAGAAGTTGAAGAAGGCCTCGCGCACCGCCTCGCCTGCGCCGGTGAGCACGGGTTTCAGGCTGACGCCATCCATGACCTGGCCCGCAGGACGCGCCAGACCGAGCAGGTCGAGCACGGTCGGATAAACATCGATGTGACCCGCCAGCGCCTCGGTCACCGCCCCGGCGCGGATGCGACCCGGCAGGGCCCAGAGCATTGGCACGCGCGGGCCACCCTCGTAGAGCGTGCCCTTGCCGTCGCGCAGCGGCGCGTTGTGGGTCGGTGGCTCGTTGCCCGCCCACTTGTGCCAGTCGGCCAGGAACTCGCTCTTGTGCTTCTCCGCCGCCGCCGTCTTGCCGGTGCCCGGCACGTTGCTGTGCACGTTGCCGCCGTTGTCGGAATAAAAGATCACCAGCGTGTTGTCGGTCAGGCCCAGGCTGTCGAGCTCGGCGAGGATGCGACCGAAGCATTCATCGACACTGCGCAGCATGCTCGCCATGATCGGGTTCTTCTGGCGACCGGTCGGGTCGGTCTTCTTGGCGAACTCGGCGGTGTACTCGGGCTTGTGGCCCCAGGGACCGTGCACGCCGTAACACCAGAGGTTGAGGAAGAACGGGCGATCCTTGTGGGCCTGCAGAAACTTCACCGCCTCCAGCGCCTGGCGGTCGACGATGTACTCGCCGGGCGGCCCATCGGTGATCGTGCCGACCTTGGCCTTCGCGGTCGGGCGACCCTCGGGCACGACGCCGTAGGGCGAGAAATAATTGCCCGGCGGACCCGGGTCGGGCGCGCAGTGGAAGGCGGTGTCAAAGCCCTGGGCCTCGGGGCGGAACTCCGGCGTCAGGCCGAGATGCCACTTGCCGATGTGGGCCGTGGCATAACCCGCCGCTCGCAGCGTTTCCGCCAGGGTGATCTCGGCCGGATCGAGGTAATTTTTGCTCACCGGCGTCAGCATCGGCCGGCTCGGCGGCGCTGTTTTCGGCATGAACTCGAAGTCGGCCGGCTGCGGCGGCTGATGACCGCTGGCCGTCAGGATGCCGTGCCGGGTCGGGTGCTTGCCGGAGAGCAGGCTGCCCCGCGTCGGCGAGCACAACGGCGCGGCGTAAGCGCGGGTGAAACGGGTCGCCCGGGCGGCAAAACGGTCCAGGTTCGGCGTCTCGTAGTACTGCGAGCCGTAGACGCCGCTGTCCCTCCAGCCCATGTCATCGACGAGGAAGAGCACGACATTGGGTCGATCCGCCGCCGCAAGCGGCAGCACCAGACTGAGCAGGAGAAGAAGGGATTTCATGCTGCGCCGGTGAACGACGGTCAGTGACGGTTCTTCCGCTGAATGCGGACCGAGGAGCAGGCTGTGGATGGCGGCTGCACGCTGAGGCTGCCGGCAGGTAGGGCGCCTTGTCCTCAAGGCGCCGGGCTTGCCTCTGCAGGCGGGGGCAGCGACACCGCAGGATCGGTGTAGGCGCCGTCGCCAGACGGCGGTGCCTCGGGTGGGGCGGACACGGTCCCAAGCCCAGAAGGTCCGCAGATTTCTCAGATGGGACGGAACGGGAACCGGTGTCAGCCGCAAAGGAACACAAGGATCGCAAAGGCAGAGCAGACGCAGGGTTTTGCGTTCTTTGCGCTCTTTTGCGGCCAAAATCTTGAGGCCTGCCAGCGCAGATTTCGCAGATTCGGAAGGATGGCGGATCGGTGTAGGCGCCGTCGCCAGACGGCGGTGCCTCGGGTGGGGCGGGCACGGTCCCAAGACTCGAAGGTCCGCAGATTTCTCAGATGGGACGGAACGGGAACCGGTGTCAGCCGCAAAGGAACACAAGGATCGCAAAGGCAGAGCAGACGCAGAGTTTTGCGTTCCTTGCGCTCTTTTGCGGCCCAAATCTTGAGGCCTGCCAGTGCAGATTTCGCAGATTCGGAAGGATGGTGGGGCTCTGGATGGCGGATGGACGCAGAGGCTGCCGGCAGGTAGGGCGCCTTGTCTTCAAGGCGCCGGGCTTGCCTCTGTAGGCGGGGGCAGCGACCCCGCAGGATCGGTGTAGGCGCCGTCGCCAGACGGCGAGGATCCCCCTGAAATCCGAATCAGCGGTCGGAAATTCCTTGCCGGGCCTGCCCGTGTCGGAGAACCTCATTTCCATGAACGCCTTTCAGGCACGTGGCCTGCCCATTCGCGCGGCCTTTGTACGTACAAAGCCTCCGTGTGCAGAACTTGTTCTGGCAACGGGAGGCAGAATGATACTGCCATAAATGAAGCACTGCTGCCAACGCATGGAGTCTGCTGTAGAGAGCGAGTGCAAGCAGCACACGGATCGCTGGGATTGTCCTGATGCGCTCGTTAGCTACTCAGCCAAGTTCGATGAGTATGGGCTCATCGTCCACGACGGAGGATCGTCCTCAATCTCGATTGATTATTGCCCGTGGTGCGGATTCAAGCTCCCGGTATCACAAAGAGATCGATGGTTCGATGAGCTTGAGAAGCTGGGGATTACCGATCCGTCTGAGGAGAAGATTCCAGAGATATACACAGATGCTCGATGGAGGACAAAGCCGGCAGAACAATAAAGGCGCATCAAACGTTATGCCAATGAATGACACGAACATCCTCATCGTTATTCTAGCGATCGCTTACGTAGTAGGCGGATTCTTCGCGAACATCTGGGCTACGAAGCACTGGCCAGATAGCTCGCTTGGCTTCTTCGTGACGCTGGTGACCGCGCCAGCCTGCGTTTTCATCCTGTTTACTGCAGCAGCACTCTCCTTGGTTGCATTTCCTTTTGTCGCGGCGGCTCACACCTATCGAGAGCGCAAGTTCTCCGCCGCCATGAAGGATCGGGGACGATTCAGGAGGTGGGATGAGATTGTGGCCACGCCGACTGAAGGCACTGTGATCATCGAACAGGCTCAGAAGGATTCGTGCCGAGTTTGGTGGACTTCAGACGATGTGGCCGGGATTTCCCCGCATCCGATACCGGACGAAGAGAGCCTGGACTACCTTCGTGTGGAAGAGCCTCTTCCTTTTATTCGATGGTGCGCGGAGACCTACACCTCGCCCACTAGCGGACGAGCACAACTCACCGAGTTTCCGTTTCCCATTCCCTCTGGTTTTCTGACCCCTGATTTTCTACGCTCCAAGGCACCAATCGCCAACGTGATCGCAACCGTTAAAATGGCATAAGCCGTGGGATGCAATCGGCGATAAGCCTCCAAGTCGAATTCAGGCTCGTTACCGCCGGTGCCACACCTCGACGTTCTACGGCGGTTGACCCCGCGGCCCGGCCTGAAGGCGGGCGGTGGCTTGGGTTGGGGGCTGGCTCGATCCACCTGATCCGTCGGGCCGGACTTGGCTTCGGGGAATGGAAGGCAGGTGTTCTTGGCCGCAAGAGAACGCAAGGAACGCCAAAAGAGCAGTGGGAAGGCGGGACTGTGGATGGCGGAGGGTCGATGGTGGATTGAGGCGAAGTGGAATCGGGCGGTTTGGGGCTTGGGACCGGTGGACTTGCCCGTGAATCAGACGGACTTGCCCGTGAATCAGACGGACTTGCCCGCGAATCAGACGGACTTGTCCGTGAATCAGACGGAGTTGCCCGTGAATCTGACGGACTTGCCCGTGAA
>JAEYYS010000474.1 GCA_023428335.1 Verrucomicrobiota bacterium
CCGCGACTGGACCTGCTAAGCCAGCGGCATGATCCATCCCCTCTTTGACCTCACTGGCAAATGCGCTCTCGTCACCGGCGGCAGCAAGGGCCTCGGCAAGGCCATGGCCCGCGGCTTCGCCGAAGCCGGCGCCGATGTCTTCATCTCAAGTCGCCACGAGGACGAACTGCGCGCCGCCGCCGCGGAAATCGGCGCGGGTTTGAACGTCAAGGTCGAGTGGGGGGTGGCCGACATGATCGACCGCGCCCAGGTCCGGGCCCTGGCCGATGAGGCGGTGCGCCGGCTCGGCAAGGTCGACATCCTGGTCCACAACGCCGGCTCCAATCAGCCGCAGGCGATCGATGAGATCACCGACGAAGCCTGGGACCGCATCGTCGAACTCGACCTGACCAGCTGCATGGCCCTGACCCGCGCGCTGGTGCCCGGCATGAAGGAGCGTCAGTGGGGCCGCATCATCCACATCTCCTCGGTGCTCGGCGTCGGTTCCAAGGAGAAGCGCAATGTCTACTCGGCTTGCAAGGCCGGCCTCATCGGCCTCGCCAAGGCCAGCGCCATCGACCTCGGCACCTACAACATCACCGTCAACTGCCTCTGCCCCGGCCCCTTCCTCACCGATCTGCCCGGCTCATTGCTCAGCCCGGCCGAGAAGCAGGCTTTCTCGGATCGCACCGCCCTCAAGCGCTGGGGGCAACCGCGCGAACTCGCCGGCCCGGCCCTGCTGCTCGCCAGCGAGGCGGGCAGCTACATCACCGGCGAGGCCCTGCTCGTCGATGGCGGCGCCTTCGCGCGGGCGCTGTGAGTTCAGAAAAAGGAACAAGGAACAAGGCATGCCATGAAGACTTGGCCGCAAGGCGTGATCGGTCTGCTGCTGCCGATGGCCGCAGCGGCGGCGGAGATTCCGGTGGCCGATGCCTGGGCGCTCGAGCGGGCGTTGCAGGAGGCGCGCCCCGGCGACACGCTCGTGCTCGCCGAGGGCGAGTGGCGCGACGTCGTCATTCGCTGTCAGGCCGAGGGCACCGCGGCGGCGCCCATCACCCTGCGGGCGGCGGTGCCGGGCAAGACGATCTTCACCGGTGCCTCGGGCCTGCGCTTGGGCGGACGCCATGTCGTGATCGAGGGCCTGTGGTTCCGCAATCCGGATCCGGCGGTCGGCGATACGATCGAATTCCGCCTCGATTCGAAGCGCCTCGCCGAGCACTGTCGGGTCAGCCAATGTGCGATCACCCTCGATGCCGGACAGGCGGCGCGCGATGCCAAGGAGAGTCGCTGGTTCGGTCTCTATGGCGGGCACAACCGGGTCGATCACTGCTACTTCGCCGGCAAGGTGACGAAGGGTGCCACCGCGGTGGTCTGGCTCGGTGCGGACCAGGCGGCGCGACACCAGATCGATCACAACCACTTCGGCCCGCGCGAGCGCCTGGGCAAGAACGGCGGCGAGACGATCCGCATTGGCGATAGCAAGACCTCCATGACCGAGGCCGCCTGCATGATCGAGGACAACCTCTTCGAGCGCTGCAACGGCGAGGCCGAGTGCGTCTCCAACAAGTCCTGCGGCAATGTCTACCGTCGCAACGTCTTCCTCGAAGTCAGCGGCGCCCTCACCCTGCGTCATGGCAACGGCTGCCTCGTCGAAGGCAATGTCTTCCTCGGCAACGGCGCCTCCGGCACCGGCGGCATCCGCATCATCGGCGAGGATCACATCGTGCGCGGCAACCATCTGCAGGGCCTCGCCGGCGACGACGCCCGCAGCGGCCTGACCCTCATGCAGGGCGTGCCGGATTCCCCCCTGAACGAGTACTTCCAAGTCCGACGCGCACGCATCGAGGACAACGTCCTCATCGACTGTCGGCAGCCGATCCTCATCGGCCTGCAGGACGGCCGCGGCAGCCTGCCGCCGCTCGACACGGTCTTTCGCCGCAACCGCATCCACGCCCCCTCGGCGACCGTCATCGAAGCCCGCTGCGACACCGCCGGTGTGAGCTGGCAGGACAATGTCTTTTTCGGCAAGACCCTCGGCCTGCCCGAAGGGCCCGGCATCACTTGGCAACAGCCTGATCTGCCCGCCCCGCCCACCGTTGACCGCCGCCTATACGGTCCAGTCTGGCGAACCCCCTGACAGCCGCCCGGCGGGATTTGGGTAGGGCGCCGCTGCGCCGGCGCCGTGAATTCGTTGCGCGGTCGGACTGACCGGTGGACCTTGCTGCGCAACGCCCCGCAGTGTGGCCTGCGGCTGATTGGAGTGTCGCTCACGCGACGGGCGGTCGAACTGAGGTTCAAATCCCGCCGGAGTGAAACCATCCAGTTTGGATGGTCGGGCTGGCGGGATTCGAACCCACGACCTCTTCGTCCCGAACGAAGCGCTCTACCAGGCTGAGCCACAGCCCGCTTGGGGCCGTTGCCGGCCTTGACGGTGATCCGCAGCAGGGCTGCGGACAGGAAAGGCAACCTAATCGGCCACGGGCGGAGCGCAAGCGGGAAAAGTTTCTTCGGCAAAGCGGTCGCGCCACTCGGGGCGGGGCAGCAGACAGGCGGGGGCGCGGCCGAACCAGCGGTAGCGACGCCGGGCCAGGGCGTCGTAGGCGGTGTCGCGCAGGGGGCGGGGCAGCAGTTTCAGGATGAGGAGGAGTCGCCCGGCCCCGCCGAGCAGGCGGGCGATCTCGAGCACGGCGTCGCTGCGCTGGAAGGCCCCGCGAGGGGTGAGCAGCAGCAGGGTGTCGGGCCGCTCAGGGTCGAGCCCGTGCTCGCGGTACAGCCGGGAACCCAAGGCGGACTGGATCGAGCAGAAATGCAGTCGGCCGGCCGGATCGCGCGGCAGCAGGAAGCCGACAACGCCGTCGCAGAGGTGGCAGACGCCGTCGAAGAGCAGCAAGTTTTGGGGAATCTCAGATTTCAAATTTCAGATCTCAGAGGGAGGGATGCGGGGGCTCCAATTCTGGCAACCGGCTCCCGAACTTTAAACCTGAAACATTCAACCTGAAACCGTACTTCTGCCATGCGCTCCCTTGTTTTTGCCCTGGTGCCAAGTCTGCTGGCGGTGGCTGAAGTGCCGTCGATTCGTGGCTTGAGTCGGTCGGACCTGCTCGAATACCACGATCGCGACGGCCAGGTGCGGCGGGCGACGACGGCGGAGGAGTGGCAGGGGCGGTGGCGCGAGGCGCTGGCGGGATTTCAGCAGGTGGCCGGACCGCTGCCGACCGCAGATCGTTCGGTCGTGCCGGCGGTGGAAGTGCTGGAGGCGACGGACTGCGGCAGCTACGTGCGGCGACTGATTCGCTACGAGGCGACCCCCGGCGGCTGGGTGCCGGCCTACCTCTGCCTGCCGAAGACGGCGTTGGCGGGCCAGCCGGCGCCGGCGGTGCTCTGCCTGCACCCGACCGAAAACACCATTGGCCACCAGGTGGTGGTGGGTCTGGGCGGCAAGCCGAACCGCCAGTATGCCTCCGAGCTCGCCGAGCGCGGCTTCGTGACGCTGTCGCCCAGCTACCCGCTGCTGGCGAAGTACCAGCCGAAGCTCGCCGAACTGGGTTTTACCAGTGGCACGATGAAGGCGATCTGGGACAACCTGCGTGGCATCGACCTGCTGGCCTCGCTGCCGGAAGTCCACGCCGAGGCTGGTTTCGCCGCCATCGGCCATTCACTCGGCGGCCACAACGCGATTTACACGGCGGTGTTTGAGCCGCGGGTGCGTGTGGTGGTGTCGAGCTGCGGCTTCGATTCCGTGCTCGACTACAAGGGCGGCAACCTGAAGGGCTGGGTGCAGGAGCGCTACATGCTGAAGATGGCCGATTACGTGGGCCGACCCGCGGAGACGCCCTTTGATTTCTACGAATTGATCGCCTGCCTGGCGCCACGTCACGTCTTCGTCAATGCGCCGCTCCACGACAGCAACTTCCAGTGGCAGAGCGTCGACCGCATCGCCGCCGCG
>JAEYYS010000035.1 GCA_023428335.1 Verrucomicrobiota bacterium
CGGCGAAAATGGTCCTGTCATCCATCCGGGTGATCCAGAAGGCAGCCGGCTCATCCAGGCGGTGCGCCGCACGAACAAGGAATTCCAGATGCCGCCCAAGCACCCCCTGAGCGCCACCCAGATCGCAGCACTGGAGCAGTGGGTGAAGCGGGGCGCCCCCGATCCGCGCGTGGGGCCGGTGGCGGCCGCGCTCAGCGTGGATGCGAAGGCTGCGCGGAACCATTGGGCCTTCCAGCCTGTGCGTCATGCGACGCCACCGCAGCCATCGGGAAACATATGGAGCCAGCAGCCGCTGGACCGCTTCATTCTTGAGCGCCTCAGGCGAAACGGAATGAAGCCCAATCCTCCTGCGGATCGTCGCGCGCTCATTCGCAGGGCGTCGTTCGATCTCACCGGACTGCCGCCCACTCCGGCCGAGATTCGGCAGTTCCTGAACGACCGAGCACCGGACGCTTTCGGGCGATTGATCGATCGCCTCCTTTCCAGTCCCGCCTACGGCGAACGCTGGGGCCGGCATTGGCTCGACGTTGCCCGCTATGCCGATACCGCAGGCGACGGAGCCGACTACCCCGTGCGCGAGGCGGTCAAATACCGCGACTGGGTGATCGCCGCCCTGAATGCAGACCAGCCGTATGACGAATTCCTGCGCGAGCAACTGGCAGGCGACATCCTCGCAGCACATGGTCCGCCTGAGCAATTCGCGCGCCGCGTTACTGCGACAGGGTTCCTCGCCATCGGGAAGCGCTATGGCTACAAGCCTTCGCCAGCCTATCAGCATCTTGATTTCGCGGATGCGATTGATTCCGTGGGGCGCTCGCTGCTCGGCCTGTCGCTGGGCTGCGCTCGCTGCCATGATCACAAGTATGACCCCGTATCGATGGCCGACTACTACGGCTTGTACGGTATCTTCCAGAGCACCAAATGGGCCTTCCCCGGTGGCGAGGAGCAGAAGCGTCCCTCGGAATTTCCCGCCCTGATACCATCGGCGGACGCAGCCCGTCTTGATGCCGCCAAAGCGGCGGCACTCGCGCGCTGGGATGCCAAACTCGCGGGACTGAAGCAGGCGCGCGGGGCGCTGGACGGCGGCGTGGCCGCTCGCACCCTGGATGGCGCCTTCGAGGGACAGACCATGGGCAAGGCACCCGCAGCACCTTGGCTCTCATCAGGCCCCAACACCGTCATTGCGGAAGCGCAAAGTCCCTTCAAGCACGTCAACGCTGCCGGCAAACTCGGGATCCGCGTTGGCACTGGCAGGCCGAATGATGGCGTGCGCTGGGTTTTTGCCAGTGGCTTGCGGGCCAGGCCCGGCGGCAAGATGCACTTCACCATCGACTTCCGCACCGTGGCGCCAACAGACAGGAGCGGCGCCTATCGCTTCTATTTGGGCCGGGGTGTGGTGCAGTCGACCGCTGTCGATGTGAGCGTGACCGCCACGGAGATTGCCATCCGCAACAGAGGTAAATGGGATGTCATCCGCAAGATTGCGGCCGGGACATGGTACACCCTGCGCCTCACGATTGATCCGGGAACAAAATCCTGCTCAGGCATTGTGGGTACGTTGGGGGATATTACCCCGTTTCATGGCAAGGCGCTGGGCGCGAATTGGGATGGCATCGCCGACACATTCATCTGCGATGCCATCGGGCATGTGAGTGGCCCTGCACCAGAGCGCGATCTCGACAACATCAGCCTGCAGGAGACGCCCTTCGGTGAGCCGGGCAGCACGCCAGCACCAGCCCCCGCGCCGCCACCCGACCTGGCGGAACGATTGAAAAAACTCGACGCAGAGATCGCCTCCGCCACGAAGCAGCGTGCGGCCGAGGCCGCGAAGGATCTCTATCCCGTCGCCTATGGCGTAAGCGAAGACCGGCCAGTCAATGCGCGAATCCAGCTCCGTGGTGAACCGGACAAGCCTGCGGGCGAAGTGCCCCGCGCCATGGTGATTCCCGGGAGTGACCCTTTTCCGAAGATCACAGCCGGCAGCGGGCGGCTGGAACTGGCGGACTGGATCACGCGCCCCTCAAATCCGCTGACGGCACGCGTCTTTGTGAACCGCGTGTGGCAATGGCACTTCGGCCAGGGATTGGTGAACACGCCGAGCGACTTCGGTCTGCGGGGCGAAGCGCCCAGTCATCCGGAACTGCTCGACTGGCTTGCGTCTGAGTTCATCTCGTCCGGCTGGTCGGTGAAGGCGCTGCACCGGCTCATCATGCGTTCGCAGACCTATCAACTTTCAAGCGATGACGACAGGCACAACCTCCAGGTGGATCCGGCCAACCGTCTGCTCTGGCGGCACTCGGTGCGCCCGCTCGATGCGGAATCCATTCGCGACGCGATGCTCGAGGTCAGCGGGCGACTGGATCGGGCGGGTGCCGGGCCCCACCCGTTTCCTCCGGTGGAGACCTGGGCCTTCACGATTCACAGGCCCTTCCATGAGGTCTACGATTCCGACCATCGCAGCGTCTACCTCATGGTGCAGCGGAACCGCCGTCATCCCTTTCTTGCTCTCTTCGACGCGGCGGATCCGAACCTCAGTGTTCCCCAGAGGCTCCCGCCCACGCCGCCGCCG
>JAEYYS010000059.1 GCA_023428335.1 Verrucomicrobiota bacterium
TAAGCCCTGCGCTTCTTTGCCAGCCCGGGCGCGACCCGGCAGACGGCTGCCGAAGACCTGGCCTGGGCACTGATCAACTCGGCGGAATTCGTCTTCAACCACTGAGCCGCGGCCCATCGAGGGGAGCGCGGGCGCACGCCCTCCTGCGCACAGACCATCCCCAAAAAAGAACGGCTGTACCGGGAACGGTACAGCCGTTGCAGCAGGGATTCCCACTCAGTGCTTGAGCAGCCAGTCGGTCGTGCGCGGATTGAAGTCGGCCAGGCACTCCCAGTGGAAGGCGTGGCCGGCGTTGTCGTAGAGGTGCAGGTCGGCGCCGGGGATGGCGGCCGCCACTTCCTCGCTCATCCAGCGCGGCGTAAAGGCATCGTTCTTGCCGCCGATGACCAGGGTCGGGCAGGCAACATTTTTCAGCTCGGAGATCGTGTTGTGGCTGATGGCGGCGGCGCTCTGCGCCTCCATGGCGTGCACCGGCTGCGGCGCGGCGTTGGTGGCGGCGTCCTTGAGGCCCTGCTGCAGGTTGTTCCAGCAGTCGTCGTTGTCGAACCAGGGCTTGGTGAAGATCAGCATCTGCACGTAGTGCATGAAGTCCTCGGGACGCATCGTCGCCTTGCACTTCATCAGGTGCTGCCAGGTGTACAGGCCGAAGCGGTCCTGACGCGCCCAGGTGCACATGAGGATCATGCTCTTCACCTTCTGCGGATGGCGCAGGGCCAGCTGCTGGGCGATGACCGAGCCGAGCGAGCAGCCGACCACGCGGGCGTTCTGGATGCCGAGCGCGTCCATCAGACCGGCGTAGTCGTCGGCCATCATCGCCGTGGTGTACGGGCCTTCGGGCTTGTCGGTCAAACCGACGCCGCGGTTGTCGCCGAGGATGCAGCGGAAATGCTTCGACCACTCGGCCGCATGCGCCTCCCAGACGCCACCGGGGGCGGTGACGCCCATGATGCAGACCAGCGGTTCGCCGCTGCCGCGCTCTTCATAATACATCTGGATTCCGTTGGTGGTGACGTGGGGCATAAAAGTTCGGAGTTGGGGTGCGCTTCGATGTAGCGGAAAGGCAAGCGGCCGCCAAGCAAAATCGCCCGGCATGGGGCATGGAGGCAGAGAGAACAGGACTCAGAGACTCCCCGCCCACCGCTCTCTGCTCCTTGCGCCGCGGGCCGGCCGCACTACCCTGCCCGCCGATGTCCAAACGCCTCTTCCTCCTCGACGGCATGGCGCTGCTGTACCGCGCGCACTTTGCCTTCATCAAGAATCCCATCCGCACGAGCGACGGCGTCAACACCTCGGCCCTGTATGGCTTCGCCAACACCCTGCTGGACATCCTGCGCAACCAGCAGCCGACCCACCTCGCCGTGGTGCTCGACACCTCGGCGCCGACGCCGCGCCACGAGATCTACCCCGAGTACAAGGCCCAGCGCGAGGAGATGCCCGAGGACATCGCCTCCGCCATCCCGCAGATCCACCGCCTGTGCGCGGCCATGCAACTGCCGCTCATCACCCGCGACGGCTATGAGGCCGACGACATCATCGGCATTCTCGCCAAACGCTCCGAGGGCGCGGGCTTTGAGACCTTCATGGTGACACCGGACAAGGACTTCGGCCAGCTCGTCTCCGAGCACGTGAAGATCTACAAACCCGGTCGCCAGGGCTCCGACGTCGAGATTCTCGGCGTCACCGAAGTCTGCGAACGCTGGGGCATCGAACGCCCCGAACAGGTTGTCGATGTGCTGGCGCTGATGGGCGACGCCGTCGACAACATCCCGGGCATCCCGGGCTTCGGCGAAAAGACCGCCACCGCCCTGATTCGCCAGTTCGGCACGGTCGAAAACCTGCTCGCCAACGCCGCCCAGCTCAAGGGCAAGCAGCGCGAAAAGGTTGAGCTGCATGCCGACAAGGCCCTTCTGTCCAAACAACTCGCCACCATCCTGCACGATGCGCCGCTGGAGGTCGGGCTCGAGGAGTTGGTCGTGCGCGGCCATGACGACGAGGCCCTGAAGGCCTTGTTCACCGAGTTCGAGTTCAACAGCCTCGGCAAGCGCCTGTATGGCGACGACTTCAAGGCCGGGCGTGGTCGCCAACTCGCCCGCGAGGCGGCGGCCGAGGGCGGCGACCTCTTCACCGCCGCCGAGGTGGCCCGCCAGAGCGCCCAGACGACCCGCAGCCTGGCCGACACCCCGCACAGCTACCACGCCGTGCGCAGCGCCGAGGAGCGACGAGCCTTGATCGACCAACTCAGCGCTCAAGCCTGTTTCTGCTTCGACCTGGAAACCACCTCGCTTGATCCGCATCGCACGGCCATTGTCGGCATCGCCTTCTCCTGGCAGGCGCACGAGGGCTGGTTCGTGTTTTTCCCGCGCGATGCCGCGGCCGCCGCGGCGGTGCTCGAAGAGTTTCGCGAGATTTTCACCCGCCCCGGCGTCGAAAAGATCGGTCACAACCTGAAGTTCGATCTCGCTGTCCTGCTCGCCAAAGGCGTCGAGGTGGCCGGCCCCTTCTTTGACACCCTGCTCGCCCATTCCCTGCTCGAACCCGAGCAGCGCCACGGCATGGATTTCCTCGCCGAAAGCTGCCTGGGGTACACACCGGTGCCGCTCAGTTCCCTCATTGGCCTCGAGAAGGACGATCTGTTTGGCCAGGCCACCCTGGCCGATGTCGCCGAGGCCGAGCCGCAGAAGGTGGTCGATTACGCCGCCGAGGACGCGGATGTTACCTGGCAGCTGGCCGCGAAACTGCGCCCACAGCTGCCCGGCATGGGTGCCGAGCAGGTGTTTTACGAGATTGAGTCGCCGCTGCTGCCTGTGCTGACGCGCATGGAGCATGCCGGGGTCAAGGTCGACGTCGCGGTGCTGCACGAGATTGGCCTGACGCTCGAGAAACGCGCCAACGAACTGCACGACCGCATCCAGGCCGCTGCCGGCACGCCCTTCAACCTCAACAGCCCGAAGCAGCTCGGCGAGATCCTCTTTGAGCGCCTCTGCCTGCTCGACAAGCCGAAGAAAACCGCCACCGGCCAGTACCAAACCAACGAACAGGTGCTGCAGTCGCTCGCCGGCGCGCATCCGATCATTCAGGACATCCTCGACTACCGTGAGGTGACCAAGCTCAAGAACACCTACGTCGACACCCTGCCGCGCGAGGTCAACCCGGCCACCGGCCGCATCCACACGACCTTCCACCAGCTCATGGCCGCCACCGGCCGCATGGCGTCGAGCCATCCCAACCTGCAGAACATCCCCATCCGCAGCGATCACGGCCGCGAGATCCGCAAGGCCTTTGTGGCGGGTGAACCCGGCTGGGTTCTGCTCAGTGCCGACTATTCCCAGGTCGAACTGCGCGTCATGGCCGCCCTCAGCGAGGACCCGGCGATGATCGAGGCCTTCCGCAACGGCCAGGACATTCACCAGGCCACCGCCGCCCGCGTCTATGGCGTCGAACTCGACGGCGTGCTGCCGGAGATGCGGCGCACGGCGAAGATGGTCAACTTCGGCATCATCTACGGCATCAGCGCCTTCGGCCTGGCCCAGCGCCTCGGCATCCCGCGCGGCGAGGCCGCCCGCATCATCGACAGCTACTTTGAGCAGTTCCCCGGCGTGCTGCGCTACACCCGTCAAATTGTCGAGGACGCCCGCCGCCACGGCTACGTCGAAACCCTGACGGGCCGCCGCCGCCTCATCCGCGATCTCGACAGCGCCAACGCCACCGTCCGCGGCGGCGCCGAACGCGTGGCGATGAACACGCCGATCCAGGGCACCGCCGCCGACATGATCAAGCTGGCCATGATCCGCGTCGAGGCCGCCCTGCGCGCCGCCGGTCTGCAGACGCGCATGCTGCTGCAGGTGCACGACGAACTGCTCTTCGAACTGCCCGAAGCCGAGGTGGAGCAGGCCCGCGCCATCATCCTTGAGCAGATGCGCAACGCCCTACCGCTCGGCGAGGTGCCGGTCGAGGTCGAGGCCGGCACCGGCCGCAACTGGCTGGAGGCGCATTGAGGTTTAGGGGCGGCGGTGCGCGCGCCGGACCCGGCTCAGGCGTTCGGTGAAGCCGCCCTCGGCCACAAAAGCCGAGGCCAGGGCCGCCATCTGGCGGTCCAGCAGGCTGGCCGCCACGCCAATGAGGACGTGGGCGGCATTGGCTGAGCACTCTGCGAGGCTGGGGGGCGGGATGGACTTGATGGACTTGATGGACTTCATGGACTTGATGGACGGAGTCTGGGGGCTTTTCTGTCCATCCCGTCCATCCTGTCTCCTTAGCTCCACGATCCACCGGGCCACGGCGTCGGCGCTGGTGCAGCGTTTGGCCACCAGGGCTTGGCGGCGGGCATCGTCCATTGGCCAGAGAGGCAGGCCGCGTTGGCGCAGGAAGTCCTCGTAGTCCACCTTCAGTTCCTCCAGGCTGGATCGGGCCGCCTGGGTCAGTTTCAGTTCCAATTTTTTCGAGGTGGCGCTGAACTGGCTGCCCTCCGCGATGTTCTGTACCCCGCTGCGGGCCGCCTGTACCATCTGATCACGCGTGCGGCTGCGTGCATCAATGTAGCGTGCACAGAACCGCACCGTGACGTCATGACAAAGCTGTGCCACCTGAAAGCTCTTCAGCTTCCGGTACCCGCCATGCTTCGGCAGCAGGGGCTCGGGGTCCATGCTTAGAGCATAAGCATGAGATTTAGATAAATCAAGTAAAATGGATCATGGACCTCATGGACCTGATGGACCTGATGGACCTCATGGACCCCTGAGCCCGTCCATTCAGTCCATCATGTCCATTCAGTCCATCTCCATCCTACCCCGCCCC
>JAEYYS010000169.1 GCA_023428335.1 Verrucomicrobiota bacterium
CCCTTGTGCGGCACCGCCTTGACGGCCTTCAGCAGAAACAGGCTGCGTGCCGGATCCTCCAGCGTGATCCGCCGGCCATTCGCACTGCGGGTGATGGAAAGCCAGTCGCCCTCGTCATCAAAGCCGCGCAGCGACAGCCGGAAGCCGCCCTGGCCCGCCGCCGCCCCGTGGCAGGCGCCCATGGCGCAGCCGTAGCGCGTCAGGATCGGCTGGATCGTGTTGCGGAAGGACGGGACCTCGGCGGAGGCCGGCAAGACCAAGCCTGCAGTGCAGAGAAGGAAGATGAAGCGCAGTTGCATGAACCGTTGAAACCTTTAGAATGCCACCATGAGTACGTTGGCCGAAATCGAGATCGCCGCCGCCGGCTTGCCGGCGGCGGAGAAGCGCTTGCTTTTGAGTTGGCTTACGTTGGAGGTCGAGACGGAAGCGCCTCCGGAGATCAACAAGCCGCGAGTGCCAGGGCTCGGCGCGGGCCAGTGGCAGGTGAGCGAGGATTTTGATGCGCCGCTGCCTGATGAATTCTGGCTGGGGCGCGACGCATGAACTACCTGCTCGACACTCATGCGTTTATCTGGTGGAGCGAAAACAGCCCGCGATTGCCAGAGTCTGTGCGACAGGTGTTGAGTGATCGAGCCAATGCGATCTGGCTGAGTCATGCGAGCGTTTGGGAAATGCAGATCAAGATTCAGCTCGGCAAGCTCAGGCTCAGCACTTCCTTGGCCGAGTTGATCGAGCAAGAAATTCGGGTGAATCGACTGCGCTTGCTTGCTGTCAGCTACGACGACATTTTGAGGCTGGGCAGTCTGCCGCTGCATCACCGGGATCCGTTTGATCGGATGATCCTTGCTCAGACCCTCAACGGTGGATTTCATTTGGTGGCGTGCGACTCGGAATTTGCGGCTTACGAAGTGCCGTTGCTTTGGTGAACCCAGAGCGTCTCATCAGCGGTTAAGAATCCCTCTTCACGCAAACAGCTCCTGGATGCCCTGCGTGCCGAAGTCGACGACCGGGAAGGGGCGTCCCTGCGGGCCGGGCAGCTCGGTGTGCAGGTCGACGCCGAGGGCCTGGTAGATGGTGCCGACGATTTCGTTCGGGGCGACCGGTCGCTCGGTGGGGTAGCCGCCGATGTCGTCGGACTTGCCGATGACCTCGCCGCCCTTGACGCCGCCGCCGGCGAAATTGACGGTCCAGCAGTTCGGCCAGTGGTCGCGGCCGCCGGCCGGGTTGATCTTAGGCGTGCGACCGAACTCGGCCAGGCAGGTGACCAGGGTGTCGTCGAGCAGGCCGCGCTGGAACAGGTCCTCGATGAGGGCGGTGTAGCCCTGGTCGTACATCGGGGCGACGATGTCGCGCATGCCCTCGATGCTGGTGAAGGGTTTGCTGCCGTGGATGTCCCAGGTGATCTCGCCGAAGACGGTGATGAAGGTGTTCACCGTGACAAAGCGCACGCCGCGCTCGACGAGGCGCCGCGCCAGCAGGCAGCTCTGGCCGAAGCGGTTCAGCCCGTAGCGCTCGCGCACCTTCTGCGGCTCCTTCGACAGGTCGAAGGCCTCGCGCGCCTGGGTGCTGGTCATGATGCGGTAGGCGGATTCAAAATTCGCGTCCATGAGCTTGGCCTGCTCGCTGTACTCGAAGTTGCGCACGCTGCTGTCGACCAGCTCGCGCATGAGCCGGCGGCGCTCCAGGCGCACCCCGCCGATCTCCTTGGGTGGTAGCAGGTCGGGCACCTTGAAATCCTTCACCGAGGGGTCGGCATTGAGTACGAAGGGATCCCAGGCCTTGCCGAGGAAGCCGGCGTCCTGGCCGTGCGGCATGTTGCCGCCGGTGGGGCCCATGCTTTCGGGCAGGATGACATGGGCGGGCAGATCGCCGCGCCGGCCCTTGAGGAATTCCAGGGCGCTGCCGACGTGTGGGGTAATGATGCCGCCGCTGAACAGGCGACCCGTCTGCATCATCTGGTGGCCGGTGTCATGCACCGCCGCCGCGGTGTGGTAGCAGGAGCGCACCAGCGAAAACTTGTCGGCAATCTTCGCGTGCAGCGGCAGGATCTCGGAGATCTCGAAGGCGTCGCTCTTCGTGCGGATCGGCTTGAACGGCCCGCGGATCTCGCTCGGCGCGTCCGGCTTCATGTCCCACAGATCCTGCTGGCTGGGCGCGCCCAGGTTGAAGATCATGATGCAGGACTTGCCGTCCTTTTTCGGATCGACCCGGCCCTCGGCCTTGAGCTTGGCGAAGCCGGGCAGGGTCAGGCCGATGGCGCTGAGCGCGCCGGCCGACAGGAAGTCGCGGCGGGTGACGCCGTCACAGGTCGTGGCGGAGGCGTGGTCGGTGCAGGTGAACATGGCGGGATGGCAAACCAGAAAGAATACGCGATTCCCGCCTGCATCTGAATGGAGGATGCCGCTTTGGCTTTGGTGGATTGCCGGGCAGGGGGTGCGTTTCTCCCCGAGGGATCGCCGCCATTTGGACTTCCATTCCGTCCAATTCTTTCGCCTATTGGACTTCTTAAAAGTCCAATTTTGATGGCCTCACACTCGCCTTGGCGAGTTCCAGGCCAGAGTCGTGGAATCACGAAGGCAAGAGGTCGTCTGCGATGTGGCCACCGAAGAGCGCAAGGAATGCAAAGATGCGGCGAAGGGTTCCTTTTGTGTTCTCTGCGTTCTTTTGCGGCTGAAGTTTCTGGAGCACCCGTGCAGCGCGGGGTATGTCATGAACTTTGGAACCGGTCTCGCACGGAGGACACGGAGTTCCAAGGCATCGGAAGGGGCATGCTGCTCCGTGGGCTCCGTGCGAAACTTCCAGGGCTGTTGGATCGCGGTTCAAGGCCAGTCTTCGCAAGCCATGGATCTTGCAAGCGCACCCGGAAGGGATCGAACCTTCGACCTACGGATTAGAAATCCGCTGCTCTATCCACTGAGCTACGGGTGCTGTTGGCGAGTCGCCAGTCTATCGCCACGACGGTCCGGGGGCAAGCGGATGTCAGCGGCGGCCGCGCTCGCGGTGCAGGCCGACGATCTGGCGCAGGGCGGCAAGCAGGCCGCCGAGCTTGCCCCAGTAGGGACGGCGCGGCGTGAGCACGGTGACGTCGTGCTGCGGGAAATGCCGGCGCAGGCGACCGCCCGGATGCACGAGCACACGGTTGCCGGCAAACTCCAGCAGGGGGATGTCGGCCGGGCTGTCGCTGTAGGCCCAGCAGTGGAAGCGCTGCTCGTCGCTCAGCGCCTTCACCCCGGGCAGGGCCTCGCGCATGGCGGCGATCTTGGCCTCACGCTTGTTGTTCGGCCCCTCCAGCGCCGGACGCAGCGCCACGGCGGCGCCCAGGCGGAAGCGGGTGCTGATGCAGTGGTCGAACTCCAGCACGGCGGCGACCTCGTGGGCGTAGAAGTCGGGGCTGGCGGTGTTGAGCACGAGGCGTCGCCCCTGATGCTTGTGGCGGAGGATCTCGGCGCGCAGCTCGGGGTAGATCCAGGAATCGACGCAGTCGCGGGCGAAATCGCGCGCCAGCGACTGCAGCCGGCTCTTCGGCATGCCCCACAGGTAGGAAAGGAAGGCGCGCTTGGCGGTGGCGGTGCTGACCAGACCGACCGCCCGGCCGAGGGCGAAGGGCAGGAACAGCAGGTGCAGCACGATGCGCCAGGGGTGGCGGTGCAGCACGTAGTTGCAGAACAGGGTCTGCGTGTCGAACGGCAGCAGCGTGTGGTCGAGGTCGAAGAAGGCGTAGCGCATCCTGCCGCAGCACACTGCCGGATGCGCTGGCGGTCAAGCGCGGGCTCGGGGCAAGCGCGCAGCGGTCTCTCCTTGTTCCGGCAGGGCGAGGTCCCGGTCAGGCGGGTCCGCAGATTTCGAAGATTTCACAGATGAAGCAGAAGGAGAACCGCAGATGTCGCCGATGAGCGCAGATGGGTAGCAGCGGAAAGCACGAGCCCTTTCCCGAGGGCGAGACACCCTCATTCCAACCCGACCGACCGTCCGGCGGCGGTTTCGTAGAGGTGGTGCAGTTGCAGGGTTTGGGCTTCACCGAATTGCCGGCCGAGGCGTGCGAGCAGGTACAATCCGACTCCAGCCGCGGCCATCACTGCAAAGATCCACAGTCCCCAGGGGCGCATGCCCAGTCGCGCCTGGCAGGCGCCGAGGATGCCGGAGAACAGGCCGGCGGTGCCGACCAACAGCCAGGCATAGAGGAAGGCCGACCAGAGATTGGCGTTCGGTCCGTAGACGCCCTCGACCCGGGTGTGTCCTTCACCCTCCGACTCCAGGTTGAGGGTGAGGCGGGGCGAGCCAAAATGCCGTTCGGCCTCGGGCACGAAGAGGCTGAGGTAACCGGGAAAGCTTTTCCATTCGCAGCGCGCCGGATCCAGGGCGCCAGTCAGGCGCGCGCGCACGGCCTCGGGATCGCCCTCGAGGGTCTGGGTGAAGCGCGGACGCACCTGCAGTCGCTGCATGCGCATGGGTACGCATTCGCCGGGCCGTTCTGGCGGCGTTTGCATGACGGGGGCGAATCGAAAGGCGGCCGCGTTCCACGCGTTCCTTTGCCATGAACCGTCGCCGTTTCCTCCGTCAGTCCGCCGCCGCCACCCTGGGTTTCCCCGCCATTCTGCGCTCTGCCTCGCCCAACTCCATGCTGCAGGTGGCCTGCATCGGCGTCGGTGGCATGGGCGGCAACACGATGCGCAGCGTCGCCCGGCACGAGAAGGTGAAGGTCACCGCCCTCTGCGACGTCGATGCCGGCTACTTGGCCAAGGCGGCGAAGGATTTTCCGGAGGCGTCGAAGCATGTCGACTGGCGTGAGCTGCTGGCCTCCGCCGCGGGCCGCTTCGATGCGGTGACGATTGGCACGCCCGACCACATGCATGCCGCGCCGGCGGTGCTGGCGATGCGCGCCGGCAAGCACGTCTATTTGCAGAAGCCCATGGCACCGACCCTGCACGAATGCCGGGTCATCACCGCCGAGGCCGCCAAGGCGGGCGTGGTCACCCAGCTCGGCAACCAGGGCCGCTCGAGCATCGAGTCGCGCATGACCGTGCAACTGCTGCAGTCGGGTGCGATCGGCAAGGTCAAGGAGATCGTCATGTGGGAGAACAAGCCGCTGAGCTGGTGGCCGAAGAACACCACCCTGCGGCCGCAGGGCGATCCCGTGCCGGCCGGTCTCGACTGGGACCGGTGGTGCGGCGTGCGCGAGCCGGTGCCGTATTTGGAGAACACCTATCATCCGAAAAACTGGCGCGCCTGGTTCGACTTTGGTTGTGGTGAAATGGGCGACATGGGTTGCCATCACCTCGACGCCAGTTTCGACGCCCTGCAGCTCGGCGCACCGCTGCGCGCCCGGCTCACCCACGGCGGCAGCAGCGGACCGCTCTGGGGCGAGAAACGCATCGTTGAGATCGATTTCCCCGGCGGCAAATACACGGCCGGCGAAACCCTGCGCCTGACCTGGTACGACGGCGGTGTCGAACCCGATCGCAGCAAGATCCGCATGCCGTCGGTGCTCAAGGAGTTCCCGCGCTCCGGCGCCTACTGGGTCGGCACCGAGGGCGGCCTGTTCAAGCCCTATGGCGTCCGTCCGTTTGTCGTGCCGGAGGATACGTTTCCCTCGGAAAAGTACCCGCGCGGCATTCCCGGTCAGGATCACTACTTCGACTGGGTCGACGCCATCCTGCAGGGTCGCAAGAGCTGTGCCGACTTCAGCCATGGCGGTCCGCTGACCGAGGCGGTGCTGGTCGGGGCGTTCACGGATCGTTTCCCCGGCCAGTGGCTGGAATGGGATCGCGCCGCCTGCGCCTTCCCCGGTCACGCCGGTGCCAACGCCCTGGTCAAGCGCAGCTATCGCGACGGCTGGCAGGTGCCTGGACTGGGTTGAGCCGCAGCGCTCCGGAGCAACGGCAGACGGGCTGCAGAGCGCCTGCGGTCAACCTAACAAAAAACAGGCGCGGTTGCATGGCTGCCGTTAAGGTTTCTTCCGCCCCGCCTCTTCAGTGGCTGGCGCGCCGTTGCGACGGGGTGGGGTTTTGGAAAACTGCATGCGGCTGCTGCCGAGGCGGAGCAGGCCGGAGAACACCGTCGGATCGTGGCCAGCCAGGTAGCCGATGAAGGAGAAGATGCCGGCGTAGCGGATGTAGCGGCCCAGGGAGTCGATCTGATCCGGCGTCGTGGTCAGCGTTTCCGCGCCGGCAAACACGAGCAGGCCGGAGGTGACCAGCAGATAGACGACGAGACCGCGGAAGGCCGAGTAGGCCGGGTGCTCGGTCAGGTAATGCAGGCGGCGTTTGAGGTCGTAGTGATCCTCGGAATCCTTGTCGCTGGTTTCCATCTGATTCCTGATGTCCTGGATCAGTTCGGGGCTCACCGAACAGCCGCCGAGGAAGGCGGCGACGATGGAGAGCAGCCCGACGTTGATGGGCAGGTAGGTGACGAGGCCGATGAGGAAGGTTTGCCAGGAGGCTGCAGGCAGGGGGCGGCTTGGGTCGGCGCCCGCGTCAGTCGGGGCGGGTGCTGGGGCGGCGGGCGGGGGGGCCGGTGTGGCAGGCCCCTTTTCGAGCGCTTCGAGCCGCT
>JAEYYS010000184.1 GCA_023428335.1 Verrucomicrobiota bacterium
GTACTCACTGCCATCGCTGAGAAATCTCACATGCATGATGAGGTTCTAGAGAATATGAATTTTATGGAAAATTATTCCCTCAACTTAAGGGCTGAGGGCGGAATTGGAAAGGATCAATTGCGAGAAACGGCGACAAACGCTTGTTTTCGAGTGGCTTACCCGGCCTGTTTGGGTTCAAACGAGGTCCCGCAGCCACAACTACGGGCAGCTTGGGGATTTTCAATCTTGAATCCGGCGTCATTGAGCGAGTCAACGTAGTCGATCCGGCTGCCCTCGAGCATTTCCAGGCTGTCGGCGGCGACGATGACCGAAACGTCGTCGTGCGCGAACACCTGGTCGCCCTCGGCCGGCAGGGCGACACGCATCGAGTACTGCAGCCCGGCGCAGCCACCGCGTTCGATGGCCAGCCGGAGGCCGCTGCCCGTCGGCGCGCCGCTCTCCGTCAGCAGACGCCGGAGTTGACAGACGGCAGAGTCGGTGAGCTGAATCATGAACGGGAAATGGGAGGCGACGACCATGTCTGCTTTCCACAGCAGACTTTCCGTTGCAAGTGTTACGCGATGAGGCACCACCCAAATTGCAGCATTTATGTCAAAAATCCGCATTCTTCCTGACGCCCTGGCCAGCCAGGTCGCCGCCGGCGAGGTGGTGGAGCGGCCGGCTGCCGTGGTCCGCGAACTCGTTGAGAACAGCCTCGATGCCGGCGCCACCCACATCACCGTCGAGATCCAGCGCGGTGGAGCGGCACTGATCCGGGTCACCGACGACGGCTGCGGCATGGGCCGCGAGGACGCGTTGCTGTGCATTGAACGGCATGCGACGAGCAAGATCCGCACCAAGGAAGATCTGGCGGCCATCCGCAGTTTTGGCTTTCGCGGTGAGGCCCTGCCGAGCATCGCCAGCGTCGCCCGCTTCCGCCTGGCCACCCGCGAGGCCACGGCGCTCGCCGGCACCGAGGTCGAAATTCACGGCGGCAAGCTCGCGCATGTGCGCGACCACGGCGGCGCGCCGGGCACGGTGATCGAGGCGCGCTCACTGTTTTTCAACGTGCCGGCACGCCGCAAGTTCCTGCGCACCGAGGCCACCGAATACGCCCACGTCGAGCAGCAGTTCCGCCTGCACGCCATCGCTCATCCCGGCGTCGCCTTCACCCTCGTGCGCGATGGCAGCCCCGCCTTTCACCTGCCCGCCACCGCCGACCGGCTCGAACGCATCCGCGGCCTGGTCGGCGATGAACTCGCCACCCGCCTCATCGAGGTGCGTCCCTTCAGCCATCAGGGCATCCGCATCCACGGCCACATTGGCGGGCCCGGCCTGAGCCGCTCCAGCCGGCAGCAGCAGCTGACCTTCCTCAACGGCCGGCCGATCGAGAGCCCGGCGATCAACTACGGGCTGCGCGAGGGCTTTCACACCCTGCTCATGAAGGGTCAGTATCCAGTGACCTTCCTGTTTCTGGAAATGGAACCCGAAAGCTTCGACATCAACGTGCATCCGGCCAAGAAGGAGGTGCGCTTCCATGATGGCATCACCGTGCGTGAAGCCGTGGCGCGCGCGGTGGGTCGGACCTTGGAGGGCACCGCCAAACTGCCCGCCGCCGACAGCTTCACACGCTCACCGCGCGCCGCCGCCCCGGCACCACAACCAGTGCTACCACTGCAGGTGGTGGCCCCGGCGGTGGAATCAGTCGGATCAGTCGGATCAGTCGGATCAGTCGGACCTGTCGGACCTGTCGGATCGGCAGAGCCGAAGCCGCCGGCGCCGCCGCGCGAGGCACCGCCGGAATTCCGTGTCATTGGCGTGTTGCACCGGTTGTACGTGCTGCTGGAAAGCCCGGAGGGCTTGGTTCTGATGGATCAGCATGCGGCGCATGAACGCGTCAACTTCGAGCGCATGCGCCGCGCCATGGAGCAGGGCGGCGTGCCCAGCCAGCGCCTGCTCATGCCGCTCACCCTGCAGGCAAGCCCGCGCGATGCCGACCTGCTGGCCCGCAACCTGCCAACCCTGGCGAGGCTCGGCATCGAGGCCGAAGCCTTCGGGCCGAACACCTTCAAGATCGAGGCTCTGCCGACCTTTGTGAAGACCGACGACCCGATCGGCTGGCTCGACCAGGTCATCGAGGAGTTGCGCAGCGCCAGTTCGCGCACCTCCAGCCTGCGGCTGGGCGAGGACATGATCGCCACCACGGTCTGCCGGCATTCGGTCAAGGCCAACGACCGTCTCGCGCCCGCGGAGATCGACGCCCTGCTGCGCGATCTGCTCGCCTGCGAGATGCCGTACTGCTGTCCGCACGGCCGGCCCACCCTCATCCAGATGTCGCTCGCCGAGCTTGAGCGCAAATTCGGCCGTCGCGCTCCCTGAAGAAAACGTCACATCTTCCGGCTCGCCCACGCGGCACGGCCGCCTTAAGTGTCACTTTCGCCACAATCCCCCATCCATGATTCTCGCCTTCCTAACTTTCCTTGGCAGCCTCGGTCTTTTCCTCTTCGGCATGAAGGTGATGAGCGAGGCCCTGCAAAAACTCTCGGGCGAGCGCCTGCGCGGCATGATGCGGGCGATGACGGTGAACCGCTTCACGGGTCTGCTCTCCGGCCTGCTGGTGACCAGCCTCGTACAGTCCTCCTCGGCAACGACGGTGATGATCGTCAGCTTCGTCAACGCCGGCCTGCTCAATCTGTTCGAGTCGATCGGCATGATCATGGGCGCCAACCTCGGCACGACGACCACCTTCTGGATCATCTCCTTCCTCGGCTTCAAGTTCAGCCTCAGCAGCATCGCCCTGCCCATCATCGGTGTCGGCTTCCCGATGATGTTTCTGCGCAACGCCAAGATTCGCGACAGCGGCGAGTTCCTGGTCGGCTTCGGCCTGCTGTTCTTCGGCCTGCTCATGCTCAAGGACTCGGTGCCCGACATCCAGAAGAGTCCGGAGCTGCTGCAATTCGTGCAGAGCTTCTCCGGCAAGGGCGTGTTCTCCGTGCTGTTCTTTTTCGCCTTCGGCACGGTGCTGACCATCCTCGTGCAGTCCTCCTCGGTGGCTGGCGCCATCACCCTCACCCTGGCCTACAAGGGCTGGATCGACTACCCCTCGTCGGCCGCCATCATCCTCGGCGAAAACGTCGGCACGACGATCACCGCCAACATCGCCGCCATCACCGGCAACACCGCCGCCAAGCGTGCCGCCTTCGCCCACTTCCTGTTCAACGCCCTTGGCGTCGTCTGGGCGATCCTGCTGTTCGCTCCTTTCGCCGGACTGATCGACTGGCTCATCCCTGGCGACACCTCCAACCCTGAGGCCCTGCCCCTGCACCTGGCCGGCTTTCACACCGGCTTCAACCTCATCAACATTGTTCTCATGATCGGCTTCGTGCCGCAGCTCGTGCGCTTGGTTGAAGGCGCCATCCGCGGCCGCCCGGATGGTCCCGCCACCCATGTCAGCCTGCGCCGAGGCTCGCTGCCGCAGACCGCCGAGCTCAGCCTGGCCGAGGCCGAGCGCGAGGTGCAGACCCTGACGACACACGCCCGCGAACTGGTCGACGGTTTCCTCGAGGTCTTCGGTCGCCCGGAGGCCGAGACCTCCGCCCGCGTCGACAGCCTGCGCCAGCTCGAGGAGACCAGCGACGAGATTGCGCTCGACGTCACCCAGTACCTGGTGCGCTGCTCCTCGGCCGGCCTCAGCGAGGCGTCGATGACGCGGGTGGCCGCGCTGCTGCGCGTCATCGCCGAGCTCGAGGACATGTGCGACTGCGGCAACCGCCTCGTCCAGCTCTCCAGCCGGCGCGTGCGCAAGGGCCACGAACTGCCGGAGGAAACCCTCGCTCATCTGCGCGAGTACGGCCGCCTGCTCGCCGATTTCCTCAGCTTCCTCGCCGGCTGCCTGCCGCGCGGCGTGCAGGCCCAGGACATGGAAGTCGCTCTGGAGATGGAGGCGCGCATCGACGCCGCGCGCAAGCGCCTGCGCAAGGAGTCGGTGACCCGCATGCTCGCCTCCGGTGAAACGATCAAGGCCGAGGTTCTCTACATGGACGTGCTCAACAACATGCGCCGCGTCGGCAAGCATGCGATGAACATCCTTGAGGCCCTGCGCCTGGAGGCCTGAGCCGCCGTTAGCCGATCCGGCCGCGCACGTAGGCCTCGGTGCGGGCATCGCGCGGTGTCGTGAACAGTTCCAGGGTCGGCCCCACCTCGATCAGCCGTCCTTGGTAAAAAAAGGCCGTGCGGTCGGCCACCCGGCGCGCCTGCTCCAGGTTGTGGGTGACGATGACAATCGTGTAATCCTGGCGCAACCGGCAGAGCAGTTCCTCGATCTTCAGGGTCGCCACCGGATCGAGCGAGGCGCAGGGTTCATCCATGAGCAGGATCTCCGGCTGGTTGGCGATCGCGCGGGCGATGCACAGACGCTGCTGCTGGCCGCCGGACAGGCCGGACGCCCCCTCATGCAGGCGGTCCTTCACCTCGTCCCACAGGAAGGCCTCGCGCAGGCTGCGCTCGACCGCCTCATCAAGGCTGCGGCGGTCGCGGCAGCCGGCGATGCGCAGCGGGAAAACGACGTTTTCATACAGGCTGGCGGAAAACGGATTGGTCTTCTGAAACACCATGCCAACGCGCCGGCGCAGGGCGATGACCTCGGCGGCGGGATCAAAGACACTGCGGCCGCCGACCCGGATGTCGCCAGTGTGACTCACCTCGTCATTGAGGTCATGCAGGCGGTTGAAATTGCGCAGCAGGGTGGTCTTGCCGCAGCCGGAGGGACCGATGAAGGCGGTGATCTCACGCTCGCGCACGGCCAGGGTCACGTCGTCGAGCACCTGCTTCGGGCCGTACCAGAAGGAGAAGTTGTCGACGTGGAGGGTCTCGCGCGGAGTCATGGCGGATCAGAACAGCCCGGCTTGGTGGCGCCGGCGCAACCGTGTGCGGACCCAGATGGCGGCGAGGTTGAGCAGCAGCACGAGCAGCAGCAGCAGCAGGGTGGTGGCAAACACCATCGGGATCGCCGCCTCGGCGTCGGGCGATTGAAAACCCAGATCGTAAATGTGGAAGCCCAGGTGCATGAACTTGCGCTCAGGGTGCAGGAAGGGCCAGGTGCCGTCGACTGGCAGCGCCGGCGCCAGTTTGACGACACCAGTGATCATCAGCGGTGCCACCTCGCCGGCACCGCGTGCCATGGCCAGGATCACGCCGGTCATCATGCCCGGCAGGGCGCCCGGCAGAACGACGCGGCGGATCATCTGCCAGCGTGACGCACCCGCGGCCAGCGCCGCCTCGCGGATGCCCTGCGGCACCGCCGACAGCGCCTCCTCGGTCGCCACAATCACCACCGGCAGGGTCATCAATGCCAGCGTCAGCGAGGCCCAGAGCAGACCGCCGGTGCCGTAAGTCGGTGCCGGCAGGCGCTCGCGGAAGAAGCCGCTGAAGTACGGGCAGCTCGCCAGGGCCAGGAATAGCAGCAGCACCCCGGCGACCCACAGCGCGCCCTCGAGACGTCGGCGACCCGCGGCCCGGCGCGCCTGACCCGGCACCGGCGCACCGTTGACCACGGCCTGGCTCTTATACACATCACCGAG
>JAEYYS010000210.1 GCA_023428335.1 Verrucomicrobiota bacterium
GTCGGTGATCCTCGTTTTGTGTCGCCCTGAAAGGATGCCGCAGCAGCGACGGTAGGTTTGCCCGCATGAAATCCCCCGCCCTGTTCCTGCTCACCGCCCTACCGCTGCTCGCCGCCGAGCCGAAGCCGGTGACGTTGACCTTTTACGTCAGTGGGGTCGAGTGCCCGAGCTGTGCCTACTCGGTGAACTACGCGATCGAGCAGCTCAAGCCGGTCAGCGAGGTCGAGGCCGGGCAGTTCATCGAAAACTTCGTCAACGTCACCTTTGATCCGCGTCTGGTCGGCCCGCAGCAGATCGCCCACGCGGTCACCGAGGCGGTGCCGCTGCATGGCACACCCTATGAGGCGACCCTGAAGCTGCGCCTGCCGACCTACGCCAAGGAAGGCAACACCAAGCGCGTGGACGCCGTCTTCAACACCTGGAAAACCTGGCTGGTAGTCGAGTCGGTCGACCCGGCCAAGGGCGAGTTTGTCCTGCACTTCAAGCCGCTGACCGCCGCGGCGGAACCAACCGGCCCGCGCGGCTGGACGCTGGCCCGACTCGAGACCGACCTCAAGGGCCTGCCGTACGAACTGGCGAGCGAAAGCCTGGAGCTGCCGGGTCAATAACCCAGCCAGGGGCCGAGCCACTTCTCTGCGGCCTCAAGGCTGAGGCCCTTGCGCTGCGCGTAGTCCTCGACCTGGTCCTTGCCGAGCGCGCTGATGCCGAAGTAGTGAGACTCCGGGTGGCTGAAGTACAGGCCGCTGACGGCGCTGCCGGGATGCATGGCCATGCTTTCGGTCAGCTCCACGCCGGTCTGGGCGGTCGCGTCGAGCAGGTCAAACAGGATCGGCTTCTCCGTGTGGTCGGGCTGGGCGGGATAACCGGGCGCCGGGCGGATGCCGCGGTACTTTTCCTTCACCGTCTCGGCCATGCTCAGATCGCCGGGCTTTTCATAGCCCCAGGCAAACCGCGCCTGCTGGTGCAGGTATTCGGCAAAGGCCTCGGCGAGGCGGTCGGCCACGGCCTTGGCCAGGATGCCGTGGTAGGGATCGTGGGCGGCCTCGTACTCCTTCGCCAATTCGTCGGCACCATGGATGCCGGCGCAGAAGCCGCCGACATAGTCCGCACGGCCGCTGGCCTTCGGTGCGACGTAGTCGCTGAGCGCGAAGTTGGGCTTGTCCTTCTTGATGACCTGCTGGCGCAGGCTGTGCAGCACGCGACGCACCTCGCGGCGGGATTCGTCGGTGTACACCTCGATGTCGTCGCCGACGCTGTTGGCCGGGAAGAAACCAAAGAGGCCGCGCGCCTGGAAGCGTTGCTCGGCGATGATGCGGTCGAGCAGGGCCTGGGCGTCGTGGTACAGCTTCAGCGCCTCGGTCTCGGCCTGGGCCTTCAGTTCCGGATCCTCCTGGGCGGAGACGAAGCGTTCCTCGTCGGCATGCCAGCGCCCGCGCAGTTCCCAGGAGTGGAAGAAGGGCGACCAGTCGACGAAGCCGCGCAGCGTGGTCAGCAGCGTGGCATCACCGGCGCTGTCGTGGACGCGCGTGCCGAGGAAGCTCGGCACGGCGATCTCCTGCGTGCTCCAGTCGCAGGTGAAGGCCTTTTCACGCGCCTCGGCGAGCGGCAGCAGGGCGCGGTCCTTCTTGCGTCCGTACTCCTCGCGCAGGCGGGCATGGCGCTCCTCATTCGAGCGGATGAAGGTCTCGCGCTGGTCGTCGGAGAGCAGTGAGGTGGTGACCGGCACGCTGCGCGAGGCATCGAGCACGTGCACGATGGGGCCGCGGTACTTCGGCGCGATCTTGATGGCCGTGTGCGCGGCACTGGTGGTGGCGCCGCCGATGAGCAGGGGCTGGGTGAAGCCGAGGCGCTCCATCTCGGAGGCGACATGGGTCATCTCGTCGAGCGAGGGCGTGATCAGGCCGCTGAGGCCGATGACATCGGCGCCGACCTCGCGCGCCTTGGCGAGGATCTTGTCGCAGGGCACCATGACGCCCATGTCGGTGACCTCGAAGCCGTTGCAGGCGAGCACGATGCCGACGATGTTCTTGCCGATGTCGTGGACGTCGCCCTTGACCGTGGCGAGCACGACGCGGCCGGCGCTGCGCTGGCCAGGGTTGGCGAGCTTTTCCGCCTCCATGGCGGGCTGCAGGTAGGCGACGCTCTGCTTCATGACGCGCGCGCTCTTGACGACCTGCGGCAGGAACATTTTGCCCGCGCCAAAGAGGTCGCCGACGACGCTCATGCCGTCCATGAGCGGGCCCTCGATGACGGCGAGCGGCTTGCCGAATTTTTCCAGCGCCTCGGCGGTGTCCTCGTTGATGAAGTCGGTGATGCCCTTGAGCAGGGCGTGCTCGAGGCGCTTCTCGACGGATGCCTGGCGCCAGCTGAGGTCGGCCTCGACCTTGAGGCCGGAGCCGGCCTGGCCTTTGAACTGCTCGGCGTAATCGACCAGGATCTCGGTGGCGTCGGGGCGGCGGTTGAGGATGACGTCCTCGACCTTCACAAGCATCTCCTTGGGGATCTCCTCGTAGACCTCGAGCATGCCGGCGTTGACGATACCCATGTCCATGCCGGCCTGGATCGCGTGATACAGGAAGACGCTGTGCATCGCCTCGCGCACCTTGTTGTTGCCGCGGAAGCTGAAGCTGATGTTGCTGACCCCGCCGCTGACCTTGGCGTGCGGCAGGTGCTGCTTGATCCAGCGCGTCGCGTTGATGAAGTCGAGCGCGTAGTTGTTGTGCTCCTCAAGGCCGGTGGCGACCGTCAGGATGTTGGGATCGAAGATGATGTCCTCGGGCGGGAAGCCGACCTCGTCGACGAGGAGG
>JAEYYS010000228.1 GCA_023428335.1 Verrucomicrobiota bacterium
CCGCGACGCCAGGCAAGCCGCAAACGCAGGCAAAGGTTGAACCCGGCCGGCGGATGGGCGATGGCGTAACTTCCGCATGTCCCGCGAGTACACCCTGCACAGCCACGCCCACGCCGGGCCGCGCATCGACTATGCCGCCGAGCTCAATGAGCAGCAGCACGCGGCGGTGACCGCGCCGCCGGGCCAGACCCTCATCATCGCCGGCGCCGGCTCGGGCAAGACCCGCACGCTCACCTACCGGGTCGCCTGGCTGCTCGACAACGGCGTGCTGCCCGAACAGATCCTGCTGCTCACCTTCACCAACAAGGCGGCGCGCGAAATGCTCGAGCGCGTCACCAGCCTGGTGCCCGTGGAAACCCAGCGCCTCTGGGGCGGCACCTTCCACTCGGTCGGCAACCGCCTGCTGCGCTGGAATGCCGAACGCCTCGGCTACCGCGCCGGCTTTTCCATCCTCGATCGCGAGGACCAGAAGGACCTGCTGGAAACCGTGGTCGGCGCCAGCGGCATCGACACCGCCGGCTACCGCTTCCCCAAGGCGGAGGTGCTGGGCGACATCTTTTCGCTCGCCGACAACACCTGCCAGCCGCTCCCCGAGGTCGTCGCCGAACGCTACCCGTGGTTCGTCGAAGTGGTCGAACCCATCGTCCGCCTGCGCGGTCTCTACCAGGAGAAGAAGCGCGAGACCAACAGCCTGGATTTCGACGACCTGCTAACGCTGTCGGTCCAGCTGCTCGAGGAGCACCCCGACCTGCTGGAGCGCTACCGCCGCCAGTTCGAGTTCATCCTGGTCGATGAGTACCAGGACACCAACCGCCTGCAGTGCCGCTTTGTCGAGATGCTCGCCGGCGACGACGGCAACCTCATGGTGGTGGGCGACGATGCCCAGTCGATCTACTCCTGGCGCGGCGCCGACGTCGGCAACATCCTGCGCTTCCACGAGCGCTGGCCGCGCGCGCGCACCCACAAGATCGAGGTGAACTACCGCAGCGTGCCCGAGGTGCTGGCGCTGGCCAACGCCTCGATCGCCTGCAACCGCGCGCAGATCCGCAAGGAACTGCGCGCCGCCCGACCGGAGCGCGGCGCCCTGCCGGCGCTGGTGCCGCTCGACAACGCCTCGGCGCAGGCGGCCTTCGTCGCCCAGCGCATCCTCGAACTGCAGGACGAGGGCATCGAATTCAGCGAGATGGCGGTGCTGTACCGCGCCCACTTCCACAGCCTGGAAATCCAGATGGAACTGACCAGCCGCGGCATCCCCTTCCAGATCACCAGCGGCCTGCGCTTCTTCGAGCAGGCCCACGTCAAGGACGTCGCCGCCTTCATGAAGTTCGCCGTCAACCGCCGCGACGAGGTCAGCTTCATGCGCCTCGTCCGACTCGTGCCCGGCATCGGCGCCACCAGCGCCGGCAAACTCTGGCTGGCCTGGCTGAAGTGCCCGGCCGCCTCCGCCGAACCGATGACCGGCAGCTTCTCCGAGGTGCTGCTCAGCCTACCCGTGCCGAAGAAGGCGCGCGAGACCTGGGAGCAGTTCGCCTACACCCTCGATGAACTCATCGTCGACGGCAAACCGGCGCCGCCGCCGGCGATGATCCGCAGCATCGTCGAGGGCGTGTACGCCGACTACATGAAGGCGAAGTTCAAGAACGCCGACCAGCGCGCCCAGGACCTCGACCAGCTCGGCAACTTCAGCGACCGCTTCACCGACCCGCTGGAATTCCTCGCCCAGCTCGCCCTGCTCAGCGGTGTCGACACCGCCGACAAGCCGGACAACCGCGAGCGCGACCGCGACGCCGTCACCCTCACCACCGCCCACCAGGCCAAGGGGCTGGAGTGGCACAGCGTCTTCGCCGTCTGGCTGGCCGACGGCATGTTCCCGCACAACCGCGCCGTCGAGGAGGGCGGTGACACCGCGCTCGAGGAGGAGCGCCGGCTCTTCTACGTGACCGTCACCCGCGCCAAGGACGAACTGCACCTCTGCTATCCCGTGCTCAACCACGCGGCGCGCGATGGCGACATCCTCATGCGCCCGAGTCGTTTCCTCACCGAGCTGCCCGAGGGACTGGTGGAGAAGTGGAACGTGCGCAGCAGCTGGTGAACCTGTCAGCGCGCCTGCTCCGGATGAGCGCGCGCCCAGTCGAGGAACTCGGCGACGCTGTGGAAGATGCCGTGGCGGTACAGCCGTCCACCCTCCTCGACGAGTTCATTCGAGTTGAAGCTCCAGGCATCCCCGTGCCGGCGCATGAGTTCGGTGAGACGGGCATCGAGCCGTTCGCGCAGGGCCAGGGCCGACGGATCCGTGGCGAGGTTGCGTTGCTGATGCGGGTCGGCCTGGTCATCGAACAGCACCCAGGGAGCCTGCTCGAAACGGGCATAGGTGTGCTCGCGGGTGATCAGACCGCGCCAGGGCCGGGCGATGCCATCCGGGTTGAAGGGCACGAAGATCTGCAGCAGCACGGCATCGGGCCCCTCTTCGGTTTTGCCAAGGGCAACCCGTGAGAGGTCCGCCCCCTGCATCTCCGGCGGCACCGGCAGGCCGGCGAGGCCGAGCAGGGTCGGCGCCATGTCGACGTGACTGAACAGCGTGTCGACCACGCGCCCGGCCGGCACCCGCCCGGGCCAGCGCAGCAGGCCGGGCACCCGCGCGGATTCATCATGCGGCTTGCGCTTGCGGCGCAGGCCATGATTGCCAAGCATGTCCCCATGGTCGGAGGTGAAGAGCACGATCGTGTTTGCCTCCGCACCGGTCTCGCGCAGCACCGCCAGCAGGCGCCCCACCTGATCGTCGATGGCGGTGACGGCAGCATAATACGCCGCGATCTCCTCACGCCCGCCCACCGGCACAAATCGGCTCGCCAGCGGTCCGCGACGCAGACCGGCCTTCGGCGTCGGCCTTGTCTCACTGCCCTCGACCCAGGTCGGGTCCGGCGTCAGGGTGGCGGCATCATACTGCTTCATGTAGGGCTCGGGGGCACCGTAGGGATCGTGCGGCGGCCCCATCTGCACGGTGAGAAAGAAGGGCCGGTCCTTGGGCTGGGTGCGCAGGAATTCGACCGCAAAGTCGCAGGAGGCTTCGGGTTCAAATTTTTGCACAACGATCTTCTCCGGGCTGTCGCGAAAGTAATCGGGCTCGAAGTGGCGATGGTGGCATTCGTAGGCCGCCCAGAACTCAAAGCCCTGGCGACGCGGTCCCGGCGGCACATACCCGGGCTCGCGCGGACCGCCGTCGAGATGCCACTTGCCGACAAAGCCGGTGCGCCAACCGGCGTCACGCAGACGCTCGGCCAGGGTCACCTGCTCTTCGCGCAAGCGCAGATCGTTCGCCATCATGCCGTTGACATGCGGGTAGGTGCCGGTGAGCAGGATCGCACGCGCCGGGCAGCACACGGGCACGTTGGCATAAGTGCGCTTGAAGCGGATCCCCTCGCCGGCAAGCCGGTCGATGTGCGGTGTCTTCACCTGCGCGTTGCCATCACAGCCCATGGCGGTGGCACGCATCTGATCGGGCAGAATGAGCAGGATGTTGGGCCGGTCCGCCGCGACGGCGGGATCGAGCCACAGCAGGGCGACAGCAATGAGGGGAGACAAGCGGGGCATCGCCGGAAAACGCCGGTGCAACCGCTCTGTGTCAAGGAAAGCGCCGCAGGAATTTGTCGGATTCGCAAAAACAGACTTGGCATCGGCGACGAAGTTTTGGAGGGTTCAACCATGCGGCTGAAATTCCCGAAATTCGCCCTCCTGCCCGTGCTGGCTCTGCTGGCAGGCAGCGCCGCCGCCGAATGGCAGGCCGGCGTTGCCAAACTCGACATCACCCCCGACTTCCCCGTGCGCTTGAGCGGCTACGGCAGTCGCACCGGCCCGCACGAGGGGGTATCACTGCCGATTCATGCCAAGGCCCTGGCCCTGCGCTGGACGAATGACGAGCCGCTGGTCATGCTGACCGTGGACAACTGCGGTGTGCCCGCCGCCCTGCGCACCGCCGTGCTGGCGAACCTCGCCAAGGCCGGCCACAAGCTTGCCGACGAACGCCTGGCCCTGCACTCCAGCCACACCCACTGCGCTCCCTTGGTGAATGGCGTGCTCGGCTTCTTGTTCGGCACGGACCTGCCACCGGAGGAACAGGCGGCCGTCGACCGCTACACGGCACTGCTGACCGAACGCATGACCGAGGTCGTGGCGGCGGCGCTCAAGGACCTGCAGCCGGCCCAGGTGGACCGCGGCCGCGGTCGCGCCAGCTTCGCCCTGAACCGGCGTCTGAAGACGGAAACCGGTTTCGCCAACAGCCCGAACTTCGCCGGCCCGCGCGACCACGACCTGCCGGTGCTGCGCGTGCGTTCGCCCGAGGGCAAGCTGCGCGCGCTCTTCACCAGCTACGCCTGCCACTGCACAACGCTGTCGATCAACCACATCCACCCCGACTGGGCCGGCACCGCCCAGAAGGAGTTGGAACTGCGCTTCCCCGGTGCCATCGCCCTCACGGCCATCGGCTGCGGCGCCGATCAAAATCCCTACCCGCGCCGCGAGATGGCCCATGTCACCGCCCACGGCGTCAACCTCGCCAAGGGCGTGGTCGCCGCCATCAACCAGCCCATGCAGGCCGTGCGCGGCCCGGTCGCCTGCCGCACCAAGGAACTGGCCCTGCCCTTCGACACCCCGCCCGACCGCGCCGAATGGCAGCGCCGCACCACCGATAAAAACAAGTGGATCGCCCATCATGCCCGCCATTTCCTCGGCCTGCTCGACCGCGGCGAAGCCATTCCCACCCACCTGCCCTACCTGGTCCAAACCTGGGATTTCCAGGGCGGCCTGCTCATGGTGCAACTGCCCGGCGAGGTCGTAGTCGACTACGGCCTGCGCTTCAAAAAAGCCTATGGCCGCGGCCGCACCTGGGTGAACGCCTACACCAACGATGTGCCCTGCTACATCCCCTCGCAGCGCGTCTGGGAGGAGGGCGGTTACGAGGCCGCCGGTGCCATGACCTACTACGGCCGGCCCACCCGCTTCGCCTCCGGCGTCGAGGAACTCATCGCCCAGGCGGTCGATGAACTGACGCCGCCCGCCTTCAAGCAGCCGGCGCCGTGACCGGCCCGGTCTCGGGCCGGCGGATGGCAACCTTGTCGATGCGCCGGCGATCCAGGTCGGCGATCTCGAACTCGCAGCTGTCGTAAACCAGCTTCTCGCCCTCGCGCGGCACATGGCCGAAGCGGTGCAGCAGGAAGCCGGACAGGGTGCGATAGAGCCCTTCGTCGATCTCCTCCTTGGGCAGGGCAAAGCCGATCTGGGCGGCGACATCCTCGATCTCCATGAGGGCGTCGACCAGCCAGGAACCGTCGGCCAACTGGCGCGCCTTTGGCAGTTCGCGCTGCTCGGCATCCGGCATGTCGCCGAGCACCGACTCCATCAAATCGTGCAGGGTGATCAGGCCGGCGACCCCGCCAAACTCATCAACCACCAGGGCCAGGTGGCGGCGCTGGCGACGGAACTCTTCGATGATGCGCGGGCAGGGCATCGTCTCGGAGACAAACAGCGGCTCGGTGACCAAGGCTTCGAGCGGCCGCGGCGCACCCTGATGGGTCTCGGCCCAAAGCGTCTTCACCGAGATCATGCCCAGCACATTGTCGCGGGTGTCGCGGTAGGCCGGGAAATGGGTGTGCCCACTCTCGACCATGCGGCGACGGTTCACGTCGTCGGGTTCATCGAGGTCGATCCAGACGATCTGATTCTTCTGGGTCATGACATCGGCGGCCACGAGGTCGTCGAGTTCGAGCACGCCCTCGACCATGCGCTGTTCACCGGGTTTGAAGACGCCGGAAAGGGTGCCCTGATGGATCATCGCACGCACCTCCTCCTCGGAGACCCCCGGTTCATCGCCGGGCTTGGCGCCAAGCAGACGGGCAATCAGGCCGCTGGACCCATCGAGCAGATTGACCACCGGTCCGGCCAGACGCGCCAGCAGGTTCATCGGCGGGCTCAGACGGGCGGCGGCGGTCTCGGGCGATTGGATGGCCAGGCGCTTGGGCACCAGTTCACCGAGCACGACCGACAGGTAGGTGATGAGGGCGACCACCAGCACCGTGGCGATCATGCCGGCCCAGGGGGCGAGCACCGGCACATCGTCGATCACCGGGGTGAGGCGGGCGATCAGCGAGGCACCGCTGGAGGCGCCGGCGAGGGTGCCAACGAGGGTGATGCCGACCTGCACCGTCGACAGGAAGCGGCCCGGCTGGCTGATCAGATCGAGCGCCGCGCGGGCGCCGCGGCTGCCGGAGTCGGCCAAGGTCTGCAGGCGGGCCCGGCGCGACGACACCACGGCGATCTCCGCCATGGCGAAAATGCCGTTGGCCACCAGCAGCAGGCCGAGCAGGCCGAGTTCAAAGAGAATCCCTGTCATGAAACGGGCACCCAACATGCGGTAGGGCTCTCATGCAAGGGAAGTCGGCCGACTCAGCCGGCGTCGAGCCAGCGCTCCAGCGCCGCCAGATTGAGCGCGGCCTTGGGGGCGAAGGAATCGCGCTCGACGTATTCCGGCAGCTTGCTGCCATCGGCCGAGCGCTCGGAGCAATGGGCATTGCCGCCGGCGGGACCGAGACCGTCAAGGGTCGGCGCCAGGTCGTGCAGGTAGTTGGCATCGCTCAAGCCGCCGCGCGCCTCGACCACCACCGGCAGGCCGAGACCGGCACCCGCCGCCTGCCAGCACGCTATGAGGCGCGCCGTGGCGGCGTCGCCGGGCCAGGCGCGGGTGTGACCCAGGCATTCCACGCGGATTTCAGCTCCACCTGGACTGCGACCCGCGCAGGCCTCGACCGCGCGACCCGCTGCCGCCAGCACGGCGGGATCGAAGGCGCGGATTTCCAGTTCGGCGACCGCCTCATGCGGCACGCGGTTGAGCACCGTACCACCGTGGCAGGTGGCGATGTTGACGGTCAGCTCGCGCGCGGGCTCGCTGAGGGCGGCAAGCCGGGGCAGCAGGGCGGCAAGTTCGACGACGGCGTTGATGCCCTGGGGGAAGCCGCTGCCGGCATGGGCGGCGCGACCCGACGCGGTGAGGCGGTATTCCAGCCGCCCCTTGCGCGCGGCCACCACGTGCCAGCCCTCAGCGTCGCGCGGTCCACCCTCAAAGACCAGCACCGCCCGGGCGCCGGCAGGACAGCGTTCGCGGGTGCGATCGGCGAAGTCGGAACCAACCACCTCCTCGGCGGCGTTGGCGGCAATCAACCAGGAGGTGGCGGCGAAACGTTCCGGCCGCACCTCCTGCAGCACCCGCAGCATGAGCCAGATGAGGATCGTGCCGCCCTTGTTGTCGACTGTGCCCGGCCCGAAAAGGCGACTCCCCTGCTCGCACCAGCGGAAGTCGTGGCGCAACTCCTCCTCAGGTGGAAACACGGTGTCGAGGTGGGTGACCAGCACCACCGGTGAAGTGTCGCCGCGACGCAGGAACAGATGCTCGCCATAGGCCGGGTTGGCGGCGGGCACGAACTCCGCCCGGAAGCCGAGCCCGGCAAAACACTGCTCGGTCAACTGGCCGAGACGGGCCACGCCGTCGCGATGGGTTGTGAAACTGTTGACCGCCACCATGCGCTGCAGCCAGTCGAGGGCTTCAGGCAGGTGCCGGTCGGCGGCGGCGAGAAAGGCGTCCATGCCGCCATTGTCGCCCGCACCGGCGCGACGCCAAGGACGAAGCGCCGAATTCGGGTTTCGCACCGCCAAGTTGAGGCTAAGCTGACCGGATGCCCCTGCCCCGCCCGCTCTTCCTGCTGCCCGCCGCCGCGGTGCTGGCGGCCGCGGCCTGGGCGGGCTCCACCGTGCTGGCGCGCCGCGCTCAGGACCGCTCGCAGGAATGGCGACTGCTGCTGCCGGGTGCCCTGCCGGCCCTGCGTCCGTTTGCCCCGGCGGACGAGGCGGAACGACACATCCTCGACCTGCTGCACGAGCCGCTGATCCGGATCGACCGCCAGGGGCGACCGGCCCCGGCGCTGGCCGAGGAATGGCGCTGGCATCTGCGCGTGAGCTGCTGGTTCGCCGACATCGACGCCGCCCAGGCCGCGCGCACCCGCCTGCTGGCGGTGCCAGCCGAGACGCGGCTCGACTGGGGGCTTGAAGAGGTGCGGGTGGACAAGACCGCTCTGGTCCTGCGCTTCACCAAACCCGATCGCACGGCCGCCGATGCCGCGCTCGGAGCACTCGCCGGGGCGGAACCACGCCCGCTGACCTTTCTGCGCCTGGAGAGTGTGCCCGGCCTGCGCGCCGCCCTCGAAGCTCATGCCGCCAGCAAACCGGCCGGCCTGCACCGACTCTGGTTCGACACCGACGGCGCCTGCGAACTCGTCACCAGCCAACCGCCACTGGCCGCCCGCGAGGCCCTGACCGCCGCCCTGCGTCCGCACCTGCCGCGACTGCCGGCAATGCGCCCGCTGGCCGAGGTCGCCGGCCTCGCCGAACCCGTGCTGGAATTCCGTTGGAGCGCCGCGCGCGCGCTTTGGCCCGACGGCCGGGCCATCGACGCCGGCGATGTCCAGGCC
>JAEYYS010000340.1 GCA_023428335.1 Verrucomicrobiota bacterium
GGCCAGCGTCGCCACCCCCGGCCCGCGCGACTGGCCGCTGAGGGCAAACCGCAGCAGCGGCATGAGCGCGCCCGGCTTGACCCCGGCCTGTTGGGCTGCGGCTTCAATCGCCGCCTGCACCCCGGCCTCGGTCCACTCCGGCGCACTGCCCAGGGCGGCGGACGCCGCCTGCAGCAGGGCCGTGTTCTCAGCTTTGGCGCGCAGCTTGGCGAGCGCCTCGTCCTCGATGGCAAAATCCTCGCGGAAGAAGTAGTGCACCCACTCGGGCAATTCGGCGAGGCGGCTGACCTTCTCCTTGACGCTGGCCACCGCCGCGGCGGCGCGGGCGTCATCAGTCACCGTCAAACCCGCGGCTTCCAGGAAGGGGCGGGCGGCGGCAAGCAGGGCCGCCGGATCCAGCGCGCGCAGGTACTGGGCGTTGAACCAGGTGCACTTCTGCATGTCGAACCGGGCGTTGGCGCTGTGGATGTCAGCCGGATCAAACAGCGACACCAGCGTCGCGCGGTCGAGTTTTTCGCCCTCGGTGCGCGGGGTCCAGCCGAGCAGGCAGAGGTAGTTGAAGACCGCGTCGGGCAGGAAGCCGGCGTCGATGTAGCTCTGGATTGAGCTGCCCTCGTCGCGCTTGCTCATCTTCGAGCCGCCCGGGTTGAGGATGAGCGGGATGTGGGCGTAGATCGGCGCCTCAAGGCCGAAGGCGTTGAACAGGTCGATGTGCTTCCAGGTGTTCGACAGATGGTCCTCGCCGCGGATGACGTGGGTGATGCCCATCTCGGCGTCATCGACGACGTTGACGAAGTGGAAGATGTAGCTGCCGTCCGGCCGGCGGATCGTCATGTCCGGCTCCTCGGTGGGCGCGAAGGCGACATCGCCGCAGACGAGGTCGCGCACGGTGATGGCGGTGCGGCTGAACTTGAAGCGGACGGCACCGTTTTCCTCGGTGTAGGTGCGCCCGGCCGCCTCCAGACGCGCCAGATAGGCATCATAGATGGCTTTACGCTGGCTCTGAAAGTAAGGACCGCGATCGCCACCGACCTCCGGCCCCTCGTCCCAGTCGAGACCGAGCCAGCGCAGGCCGTCGAAGATCGCCTGGCGCGCCGCCTCGGTGTTGCGGGCCTCGTCGGTGTCCTCGATGCGCAGGACGAACTGACCGCCGTGACGGCGGGCGTAGAGCCAGTTGAACAGGGCGGTGCGCGCCCCGCCGACGTGCAGGTAGCCGGTGGGGGAGGGAGCAAAACGGACGCGGATCATGGGAAAGAAAGGTGCAGGGGGATCGACCGACCGCAACCGGCCGGATGCAGGCGTTAAGGCAGGAAGCGGCGTTTGCAAAGCCAGTTGTGCGCGCGCAACCCCCGCCGATGATGCGGCCATGAACGCGAAGTACGACGTCGAGGGCCTGGCCGTGCTGGTCGTGGGCGGCACCACCGGCCTGGGGCTTTCCGCCGCGCGCGCCCTCAGCCGCCAAGGCGCCAAGGTGGTCGTCACCAGCCGCAGCGAAGCCAACGTCCGGGCCGCTCTTGCCGAACTCGGCCCGCAGGCACGCGGCCTCGCCGCCGATGCCGCCGAGGCGGACTCGGCCGAACACGCGGTAGCCCTGGCGGTCGAGGCCTTCGGCCGGCTCGACGCGCTCTACCACGTCGCCGGCGGCAGCGGCCGTGCGCAGGGCGACGGCCCCCTGCACGAGCTCACCGACGCCGGCCTCGATCACACGCTCGACCTCAATCTGAAGTCGCTCATCCGCTCAAACCGCGTCGCCGTGCGCCAGTTCCTCCGCCAGGGCGACGGCGGCTGCATCCTCAACATGGGCAGCGTGCTCGGCTGGTCGCCCTCGCCCGGCCACTTCGCCAGCCATGCCTACGCCGCCGCCAAGGCCGGCATCCTCGGTTTCAGCCGCTCGATCGCCAGCTACTACGCGCCGCACGACATCCGCGTCAATGTCATCGCCCCGGCCCTGGTCGAAACACCGATGGCCCGGCGCGCCTTGACCGACCCAGCCATCCTCGACTTCGTCGCCCGCAAGCAACCCCTGGACGGCGGGCGTGCCGGCCGACCGGACGACGTCGAGGGTGCCGCGCTCTTCCTGCTCTCGCGCGCCGCCCGTTATGTGACGGGCCAGGTGCTCGCCGTCGATGGCGGCTGGACGGTCAGCGAAGGGCTGCCGAAACCCTGATCCTTGCCATGGCCGAACGCTCCACACCCACCGGCCTTGCCCTCGGCATCGACCTCGGCGGCACCCGCATCAAGGCCGCGCTGGTGGATCGTGCCGACGGTCGCCTGCTGCACCAAGCCCTGCGCCCCACCGAGGATGGTGTCTGGCAGGGAGAGACTCCCCGCTTCGCCCGGCATGTCGCCGACCTCATTGCCGAACTGGAAGCGGTCGCCGGCGTGCAGGGGCTGCCGGTGGGTCTCGCCGCCCCCGGTTTGGCGGCACCCAACGGTCGCTGCATCACCTGGATGCCGGGGCGCATGCATGGCCTGGAGGACCTGGACTGGACGACCCGGCTCGACCGGCCGGTCAGGGTGGTCAATGATGCCCAGGCCGCCCTGCTCGCCGAGGTCGCCTTCGGTGCTGCGCGCGGCTGTCGCGATGTCTTCCTGCTCACGCTCGGCACCGGCGTCGGCGGCGCGATCTGGTCGGGTGGTCGCCTGCTCACCGGCGCCACCGGTCGCGGCGGGCATCTGGGC
>JAEYYS010000346.1 GCA_023428335.1 Verrucomicrobiota bacterium
GGCCAGGGCGGCAGCGAGAACAAGCGACGGTTTCATGGCGGTGACGGTTGGGGGTGGAATCGGTGGAAATCGGCTTCAGTTGCCGGCGGGGGTGGCGGGTTTTGCCGGGCGGATGACGACGGTCACCTCGGTGCCTTCGGCGGGAATGTTCTTCGGCAGGGAGATCCAGCGCTGGTCATCCCAGTTGCCCTCGGCCGGCGAGTTGAAGATCGCCCCGCGATCGAGCCAGACGGCGACGATGCTGCCCTCGTGCTGGGCGATGAAGCCGCGTTCATCGATGTAGGAGCCGTTGAAGATCCAGTGCTGCAGGTCGGGCGGTGACTGGCGGGTGTCGGCATTCTGAACCCAGTCGGCCAGCCGCGCGCGGCGGGTCTGCCCCTGCTCCTGCCATTCGACATCGATCGAAACCAGATTGCCGCCAGGAGTTGCCGGCGGCTCCTCCTTCCAGATCTTGGGTCGCTCCGCCTCCGGCACCTTGGTCAGCAGGCCCTCGGTCGCCGCCTGATGGTTGGCCAGCAGCAGGGCCACCTGGATGGCCGTTGGACTGACGGCCGTGGTCAGCACGGTCTCATGGGTCTTGCCGGTCTCGTGCACGAGCAGATACTCGATCGGTGCCTGGCGTAGTTCCACCCGCGCGGGCAGGCGCAACTCGCGACTGGCGGCGTTGATGCGGATGCCATCGAGTTCGTATTCGGCCGGCCCCAGCTTTTTCAACCGCTTTTGGGCCTCGGCCAACTGGGCGGTACCGTCAACGGCCGGCTGCTGACCGACGAGGGACGTCAGGCAGCCGAGGCAGAGAAGCAGCGGGGCGAGTCGGAGCATGCCGACAGGATAGACGCAAAGCCGGCGCGCACAAATGCCAGCTTGTCCAGTCAACGCCCCACGGACAGCTTTTGTCCGCGGGCAGAGCTTGGTGGACAGGACCTGCTCCTACTCCTCGCGGCTGCCGGCGGTCATGCGCAGCACGTAGTAGAGGAAGTAGGCGAGGCTGCTGACGAAGGCGGCCACGTAGGTGAGCGCGGCGGCATCGAGCACCTTGCTCATGGCCTGGAACTCCGTGCCCGGGGCGACGGCACCGGTGCCGGCCAGGATTTTCTTGGCGCGGGCCGTGGCATCGAACTCGACCGGCAGGGTGACGAGCTGGAAGAGCATGAGGATGCCCATGGCGACCGCCATGACCGTGATGGCCATTTTGTAGGGGATGAACCCGCCGAACATGCCGACGATGGGCACCCACATGACAATCTGGCTGGCGATGCCGGTGATGCCAACCGCCGCCATGCGCCACTGCAAGGGGGCATAAAGCTGCTGGTGCTGGAGGGCATGGCCGGCTTCGTGGGCGGCCACACCGAGGGCGGCCACCGAGGTGCCATAGTAGTTCTCCTCGGAGAGCACCAGGCGACGGTGCGCGGGGTCGTAGTGATCGGTCAAATGCCCCTGGGTGGCGTGAATGGTCACGTCGCGCAGGTTGTTCAGGTCAAGGATGCGCTGGGCGACCTCGGCACCGGTGAGTCCGGAGGAGGCCGGCACTTTGGAATAGCGGTTGTAGGCGCTGCGCACCTTGAGCGAGGCCAGACCTGAGAGGGCCATGGTGACGATGAAGAGGATGAGCATGGTCATGAGAGGAAAGGAAGGGGTTGGGAACAGATACGACTCTTTTCACATAAAGAGCGTTGAAAAGGATGCATGGAGAAAAACCGGGCGATTTTGGAATCCGGTTGCGCACCCCCAGCCGCGGTCTTGAGTCGCTGCATGGATTCCCCCGCCCCGTCCGCCGACCCCATTGAGTGCCGCGTCACGGCCTGGTACTATCGCCGCATGGGCATCCTGACCGCCATGCTGCTGCTCATGGGGCTGTACTTTCTCTATGACGGTCGCTACGGCTACCCCGCCGCCAACGCGGTGGCCGACCAGAAGGACTGGTTTGAACAGGAACTGCTCAAGGGTTACGACGAGGCCAAGGCCACCGGCCGACTTGAGGCTTGGACGACCGAAGCGCAGGCCAAGGGATGGCCGGTCGGCAAAAATGGTGAGGCCCCGCGCTGGGTCAGCTACGCCGCCGCCAAGGGCTGGCCGGAAAAGCCGCACCGCTACACCGAGCGTGAGATCGCCGAACAGTTCTGGTGGGGGGGCGGCACCCTGGTCGCGGCGCTGGCCGTGGCCGGCCTGCTGCTGGCCAACCGCGGCAAGGTCCTGCGCGCTGGTGCCGACCACTGGATCACGCCCGAAGGCGTGCGCATTGCCTACACCGACGTCTTCAAGGTCGACAAGCGCCCCTGGGACCAGAAGGGGCTCGCCTACGCCTGGCATCGCACGGCCGATGGCCGGGAAAAACGCGCGGTGATCGACGACCTCAAGTTCGCCGGCGCCGCCCGTGTACTGGAGCGTCTGCTTGCCCACTTCCGCGGTGAACTCATTGAGAAAGCGCCCGAGTCGGAGGCCCCGGAGGAAAAGCTGCCCACCGACGCGGCGTAAAATCCGCTGGGTCACCTTAAAAAAGAGCGAATTCCCTCTTGCCAAACAGAAACCAGCCGCTACCTCTCCGCCGCACATCCTCATCCCCATTATGGCAGACAACATTCAAGAAAAAGTCAAAGACATCATCGTTGAACAGCTCGGCGTGAACCCGGAGCAGGTGACCCCCGAAGCCAAGTTCATCGAGGATCTGGGTGCCGACTCTCTTGACACCGTGGAGCTCGTCATGGCCTTTGAAGAGGAGTTCGGCATCGACGTTCCGGACGAAGAAGCTGAAAAGCTGCAGTCCGTCGGCGACGTCATCCGCTACGTCGAAGAAAACTCCGCCGAGTAATCCCCTTTCCCCACGGCGGGGGGGGGGGGGGGGGGGGCGCCGCCG
>JAEYYS010000355.1 GCA_023428335.1 Verrucomicrobiota bacterium
GATTCCTACTTCGGCATCAGCGCCTCGCTCGACATGGTGCCCTACGCCTTCCTCGAAAACGGCCGCGTCACTGCCCAGCCGACTGAGGATCGCGGCCTGCTCATGTTCCATGGCGATGACAAGGGCCGGCACTCGCGCGAGGGTCCGGCGGCACCGGGTTTCACCGGTTACGAGGTGCTGCCAACCCTGACCGACAAGGCCATCGCCTACTTCGGCGAACGCGCCGCCGATGCCAAGGCCGGCAAGCCCTTCTTCCTGTACCTGCCCTACGCCAGTCCGCACACGCCCATCCTGCCCAACCCGGAATGGCGCGGCAAGAGCGGCCTCAACGCCTACGCCGACTTCGTCATGCAGCAGGATCATGAGGTCGGTCGCCTGCTGCAGGCGCTCGACCAGCACGGCCTGAGCGACAACACCTTCGTCGTCTTCACCAGCGACAATGGCTGCTCGCCCCAGGCCCGCTACGACGAACTGCTCGCCAAGGGCCACAACCCCAGCGCCGAGTTCCGCGGTCACAAGGCCGACATCTATGAGGGCGGCCACCGCGTGCCCTTCCTGGTTCGCTGGCCGGCCAAGGTGAAAGGTGGCCAGACCACGACCCAGCTCACCTGCCTCACCGATTTCATGGCCACCGCCGCCGCCATCACCGGCGCCAAGCTGCCCGAGGACGCCGCCGAGGACAGCTTCAGCTTCCTGCCCGCCCTCACCGGCAGCAGCGAGGGCATCGTCCGTCGCAGCGTCGTCCACCACAGCATCGGCGGCTTCTTCGCCATTCGCGAGGGCAAGTGGAAGCTGGCTCTCTGCCCCGGCTCCGGTGGCTGGAGCGAACCCCGCCCCGGCAAGCAAGCCAAGGACGCACCGCCGCTCCAGCTCTTCGATCTTGAAGCCGACATCGGCGAAACCCGCAACGTCCAGGCCGATCACAAGGACATCGTCTCCTGCCTGCAGATGAAACTGGAGGAAATCGTCGCCAACGGCCGCAGCACCCCCGGTGCCCATCAGAAGAACGCCGTGGCGGTGGATCTGTGGAAGAAGCAGTGAGGCACGTGCCTCAAGAAAAACGGCGACCCGTCCCCGGGTCGCCGTTTTTTTGCGACGGTGTCCAGACACTCAGCCCTGAACCAGCGCCAGCGCGTCATCCACGCCGACGCCATCGTGCACCATGGCCATGAGGGCGCGGGTGATGCCCTTGGGATTCGGGTGCTGGATGACGTTGCGCCCATAGACGATGCCGGCCGCGCCCTGGGCGAGCAGGCCCTGGGTGCGCTCAAGGATTTCGCGGTCGCTGACGCGGCCACCGCCGCGCACCAGCACGGGAATGCCGGCGGCGGTTTCCACCACCTGATGGTAGAGACTGACGTCGTCGGTGGGATCAGCCTTGATGATGTCGGCGCCGAGTTCGACCGCCTGGCGGACGAGGTACATGATGGAGGTGAGGTCGCCATTGACCATGTAGCCGCCGGCCTTCTCATTCGGCTGGAAGACCAGCGGTTCGATCATCATCGGCATGCCGTAGTAGTCGGCCTGCGGCTTCAGGCGCAGGATGTTCTCGACGCACTGCTCGTGCACCTCCGGCGCGCCGGGGATCTGGAACAGGTTGACGCAGACGCAGGCGGCGTCATAGCGCACGGCCTGCAGCATCGTCTCTTCAATCATCAAGCTGAAGCGCGAGGCCGGCAGTTCCTTGCCGTAGATGTTCGCCACATCGGTGCGCAGCACCAGCGACGGCTTGAAGCGGCCCGGGATCTCCTGCAGGTGGCGCGCCTGGCCGAGGGTGAGCTGGATGGCGTCGGGCGCCGCATCCACAAGGGTTTTGACCACCTTGCGCATGTCCTCAATGCCCTGCAGGAAGCCGGGCTGGTTGAAAAATCCATGGTCGACGGCGACATCGAAGCAGCGGCCGGACTTGGCGTTGAAAAGGCGGTTGAGACGGAAGGATTTCATGGGGGCAGGAAAACTAGGCCGCGTTGGCCGGCTGGCAAGAGCGCATCGCGGGGTGGCAACCCCCAAGAAGAGGACGGCATTGAGCTCAGTGACCGCATTGAAGCCCCGTCAATCCCGTCAACAAGGGCAATCCAGTCCCCCTCACCACACCCCCAGCGCTTCCATCTGGCGCGTGGCCGCGCCGGGCCAGTCGCGGTTCGCCAGCGGGCTGGCGGGACTCGGATGCAGCACGCGGCCGGTGCGGAAGCCGCCGCCGAGGGCCTCGCGGGCGCGTTCGGCCCGAGCTTCCGCAAAGGCGCCCACCCCGATCACCCATTCCGGCCGCAGGGCCTGAATGACGCGGCGCAGATGGGCGTCGCAGTGCGCCTCCATGGCCTCGGTCTCGGCGGCCGGCAGCTTGTCGGGCGTGCGGTTGCGCCCGCCCTCCTCCATGAAAACGAGCGGGCAGTAGTTGGCGACAAAGTGCTCGCGGAAAAAGGCGTCCGCGCTGCCGAAGCGCTCGCGGAACAGGCCCCAGAGGCGGCGACCGCTGACCTCGGAGTTCTTGCAGGCAAAGCCGGTGACACGTCGCTTCGGATGCTCGTGCTCGGGCCGGCCCACGGGTTCGTCGATGCCCAGCCAGTCGCGCACGGCGGCGATCTCGCCAAAGGGCACGCCGGTCTGGGTCATGCCGAAGGGCCCGGGATTCATGCCGACGAAGAGCACACGCTTGGGACTGGCGCCATACCGACTCAGGTAGGCCTCATGGGGCGCGCGCGCGTAGTCGAGCGGGCAGTAGACATGGGCGGTCGGCGGACTGAATTCCAGCGTGCGCAAGGCGTCGGCAAGGTCGCGCGCCGCCTGAATGAGGGCTTCGGAAGTGGCGGACATGAGCGGAGGCGGTTCAGAGCAGAACGGCGGCGCGTTTGGCGAAGTAGGTGAGGATCATGTCAGCACCGGCGCGGCGGATGCCGAGCAGGGATTCCAGCATGACCTTGTCGCCATCGAGCCAGCCGGCGGCGGCCCCGGCCTGGATCATGAGGTACTCGCCGCTGACCTGATAGGCGGCGATCGGCAGGGTCGTGGCGGCGCGCAGGGCGGCGATGATGTCGAGGTAGGCGCCGGCGGGCTTGACCATGAGCATGTCGGCGCCCTCGGCCTCGTCGAGCGCCGCCTCGCGCAGAGCCTCGCGGGCGTTGGCCGGATCCATCTGGTAGGTCTTTTTGTCGCCCGCCTTCGGCGCCGAATCGAGCGCGCCGCGGAAGGGCCCATAGTAGGCGCTGGCGTACTTCGCGGTGTAGCTGAGGATGGCGACCTCGGTGAAGCCGGCTCCATCGAGCGCGGCGCGCAGGGCGGCCACGCGACCGTCCATCATGTCGCTCGGCGCGACAATGTCGGCCCCGGCGCGGGCGTGGCAGACCGCCTGCCGGCAGAGCACCTCGAGGGTTTCATCGTTGAGGATGCGACCGTCGTCGGCGACCAGGCCGTCATGGCCATCGCTGTTGTAGGGATCAAGGGCAACGTCGGTGATGACCGCCAGGCTCGGGTGCGCGGCCTTGAGCGCACGGATCGCGCGCGGCACCAGGCCGTCGTCGTTGTGACACTCCTCCGCGCCCGGGGTCTTCAGGGCATAGGGGATGCGCGGGAACAGCACGACAGCGGGGATGCCAAGCGCATGCGCCTCGCCGGCCTCGCGCACCAAGTCCTCCAGACACCAGCGCTGGCAGCCCGGCATGGCGTCGATCGGCGTGTTCTCCGTGCCCTCCTGGAGGAAGAGCGGGTAGATGAAGTTCGCCGGTGTCAGCACCGTCTCGCGCACCAGGTCGCGGACGGCGGGCGTGCGGCGGTTGCGGCGGGGGCGGATGGGCAGGTTCATGGCCCGATGATGGCGCGGGAGAGCGACGACTTCAAAGGGAAGTCGCGCCCCCTCAGGGCAGCTCTTCGATGAAGGTCAACAGGTCGGCCATGTCCTGCACGCTCATGCCGGCTTCCAGTCCCTCGGGCATCAGGCTGAGACCGGCCGAGGAACTGCCCTGGATGTTGGCGCGCACCAGGCTGGCCACCGCGCCCCCCATCATCTTCAGCGTGACGCTGTCGGCCTCGTCCTCGGCGATCAGGCCGCTGAGGGTCTGGCCGTCCTTGGTCTGGAAGGTGTAGGCGATGAACTGCGAGGCGACCTCCTTGTGCGGATCGAGAATGGCGGCGAGCAGGGCCTCGCGACCCTTGGTTTTCACGGTCACCAGATCCGGCCCCACCTCCATGCCCAGTCCCTGGGCGCGGTGACAGGCCATGCAACGGCCGATGTAATGGTTCTGCCCGGCGCGGGCATCGCCCTTCAGACCGATCGACGGCGCATAGGTCGCCGCCACTTCCTCACGCGACGGCGGAATGACCGCCTTGAGCACGGTTTTGGCGCGCGCGACCAGGGCGGCGTTCTTGTGCTTGAGCAAATCCTGCACCTGTGAGGCGGCCAGCTCCTGCGGCTGAAGCTTGCCCGCCGCGACCGCGTCCAGGAAGGCCGTGATGCCCTTCTCGCGCGCCAGCAGCAGGGCCAGCGCCGCCGTGCGCGCCCCCGGCTTCAGGCCCGCCCAAACGGCGAGCACCGGCGCATGCGCGGCATCGCCGGCCAGGGCGTTGAACGAACGCACCGCCGCGCTCTGCACGGCTTCGGCCTGGTCGGCACGCAAACAGGCTTCCAAGGCCGGCACGGCCTGCTCACGGGTGGCCAATGCCAACAGTTCCAGGGCGGCCAAACGCGCCGGTTCCGTCGCGGCGGCATCAGCGGCCGTCGTGGCGGCGCGATCAAAGACCGCGGCCAGCCGCCCCCCGGCATCGACCTTGGCCAGGGTCGTGCCGGCGCGCCGCAGTCCAGCCGCAAAAGCACGCAGCAGCGGTCCCTGGCTGGCCGCAGGCGCGTCGGCAATCCAATCGGCAAGACGACGGGCATCCTCCGCGTCCTTGCGCGCGGCCGCGGTTTCGATCAGGGGCGCCAGCGTGTCGACACCCTCAAGCCCGTTCTGCAGTCGCTGGCGCAGGGCCGCCGCCACCAGCACCGGCTCGGCACCGAGGGCCGCGGCGCGCAGGGTCGCATTGGCATCGGCCGAGGCACGGGCAAACACCCGGGCCACTTCGGCATCCGAATCGCCACCGGCGAGGCCACCGAGGCTGAGCAGGGCCTGGAAGCGCACGCGCTGCGAGGCATCGGCATCGGCGAGGGCGATGAGCTGCGGCCGCAGCGCTGCCGACTGACCCGCCTGCAGGCGACGCTCAAGCAGTCGGCAGGCACGTTCGCGCACCTGGGCATCGACATCGGCGAGCGCGGCCCGCAAAACCTTGTCATCAAGGCTGCCCGCCGCCTCACGCAGGGCCAGCCAGTGCAGGCGGCCCGCCGGGCTGGCGGGAGCTTCGATGTCGGCCGGCAGTTTGGCACCGGTCGCCAGTCGCTCGCTGAGCAGCCGGTGGGCGGTGTCGCGATGCCAGCCGTTGCTGTGACCCAGAGTGCGCAACAATTCACCGCTGTCGGCCCCGGCCAAGTCCACCTTCTGGCCGATGCGCTCCGGTCGCCGCCCCTCGGGTACCAACCGCCAGATGCGACCGCGGTCATTGCCGCTGTTCAGATCAAGATGCTTTTTGATTTCGTCGGGCACGCTCCAGGGATGCTCGATGACCTCGCGGTACATGTCGCAGACATACAGGCAGCCGTCGGGGGCATTGGCGAAGTTGACCACGCGCACCCAGGTGTCGCTGCTGGCGGCGAACTCGAAGCCACGCTCGTCGGCAGGGCGTTCGCCCTCGAGCGTGATGCCATCGGCAGCGTAACGAATCTGCTTGCGGTGGATGAGCTGGCCGCCGGCGTCGCCAGTGAAGCTGTTGTTGATGAAGTCCGGTCCGTAGGCGTCGCCGCGGTAGATCGTCGTGCCGGTGGCGCCGGTGAAGTAGCCGCTGACCCGGCCACCGCCCTCGACCACACCCTTGACCACCCCGGCGATGCGCCAGCGGGTGCGGATGATGCGCCAGGGTTCGTCGGGGCTGAGCCGGAAGACCTCGGCGGCGCCGCCATCGACGGCGATGCTGCTGCGCGCCGGCGGCAGCGGCTGCACTGGGTTGCGACCGGCATAAACATCGTCGTAAAGCCAGGCCTGCAGGTGCACCGAATTCGAGCAGCCGAACTTGCGACCGTAGTCGTCAAAGCTCATGCCGTACTGGGCGCCGCCACCCTCGAGACCGAAGTCGAGGGTGACCGGATCAAACCAAAAATCCTTGCCGCCGAGTTCACGACCGGGCAGGTCGGGGCGCTTGGGACTGCTGACCACGCCGCGGTTGCCGCCACCGGCGAGCACGTGGACGCGACCGTCCTGCCCCCACTGAAAGCTGTTCATCAGGCCCTGCACATTGAGGATCTTCAGGCCGGTGCCGAAACCGGTGAACACCTTCTCGCGCACCTCGGCGCGGCCGTCGCCGTCCTTGTCCTCGAAACGCCAGATGTCGGGCGTGGCACCGACATAGAGCCCGCCGTTCGCCCAGATCAGTCCGGTGGGCCAGGGCAGGTTGTCGGCAAAGACACTCGCCGATTCGTAAAAGCCGTCGCCGTCCTTGTCCTCCAGCACCGAGACGCGCCCCAGGTGCGGCGTCACGTCGCGCATCTCCGAGTAGTCGATCATCTCGCAGACAAACATGCGCCCGCGCTCATCGAAGCAGAGGGCGATCGGATCGCGCACCTGCGGTTCATGGGCCGCCAACTCCAGCTTGAAGCCCGCTTTCACCTTCCAACTGGCCACGGCGTCCTTGGGCTCGATCGCCGGGTAGCGCGGCAGGTCCTTGGCCGGGTCCACGGCGACCGCATTGTTGGTGGGCCCGTAGGCCTTGGCGTAGGTGGTCTTGGTGGCGATGCCATCCTGGGCGGAGAGCAGGCCGGCCACGCAGGCGAGGCCGGAAAGGAGCGACAGCTTCATGCGGGAGAAAACGGCCCATGGCGGGGGGTGTCCAGCGCCGGGGTGACGGCTTCCCGTATTTTTATCATGGCACCAGCACCAACCACCGGCGGTCGACGGCCGTATTCTTGGGCTCCCATGGACACCGACCCGATCGATCGCGACCTCGCCCAGGTCGAACCCCGCGCCAACTACCTGCCCTACCCCGCCTCGCGGCTGGCAGCCAGGATCGTGCCGCAGGACCTGACCAGCTTCAAAAGTCGCGGCATCTCACGGGTCGAACGCGAACTGCAGCAGGAACTCGTCGAACTGCGCGAGCGCTACCTGGCGGTGATCGACGCCTTCAACTGGAACAAGCTCATCTACGAGGCGCGCTTCGGCTTTGAACCGGTGATCGGCGAGACCTACCACCTCTACGAGGTCGAGGGCAAGCATCACCTGAGCCTGATCGAACCACAGTCCTGGCACCAGAAGTGGATCGGCAGCTTCCGCCTGAACGCCGACGGGCGCTGGCAGGCCGACCAGATCGCCGACGATTTCGACCTGCGCGCCTGGATCGGCGCGGCGACCTGAGTTCAGAGCACCGCTTGGGCAATCTCGTCCCAGAGGGCATCGATCTGCTGCGGTCCGCGCGAGGGTTTGCCGGCCTTGGCGAACCAGTAGTCGGCGTTCCACTGGTCCCCCTCCACGACATGCAACAGGGCGTGAATCCATGAGCCAAGCGGCGTGTGGATCTCCTGGGCGATGTCGTGGGCGGCGTCCCAGCGCCCCTGCTTCGCGTGCCAGAGCGACAGCGCCTCCCGGCTCAGGCCGGCAGGCGCGGTTTCCAAGGCGGCAAGTTCAGCCGGCGTCATGCTCACTCCTCCGGCAGGTCGCGACCCTTGGTCTCAGGGGCGAAGGGCAGGATGATCAAACCGAGCAGGAAGATCAGGCTCATCCAGGTGCAGGCGTCGCGGAAGGCGTCGAGCTTCTCGTCGGCGGTCGCTGCATGGGCGGCGAAGATGGCGGTCAGGCTGCCCTGCAGGAAGGGACCGGCGGCGGCGATGAAACGGCCGACGTTGTAGCAGAAGCTGGTGCCCGTGCTGCGCAGGCTGGTCGGGAACAGCTCGGGCAGGTAGATCGCGTAACCGGCGAACAGCGAGAGCTGGAAGAAGCCCATGAGCGGCACCATCCAAAAGATGTCCGTGCGGTCGTCGAGGTAGCGGAAGACCAGGATCGTGCTGGCCATGGCGCAGACGTAGGCAACCGCGAACACCGGCTTGCGACCGTACTTGCTGGCCGCCCAGGTGAAGACCATCATGCCGAAGAAGGAACCGATGTTCTGCATGATCATGTTGATGCCGGTCCAGATCATCTTCCAGCCGGGGAGCAGCGCCTCCGGCACCTTGTCGGCCACCAGGGCCTTGCCGATGACGTCGTTGATGAGCTCGGGGCTGAAGAAACCGATGCCCCACAGGCCAATGACGCCAGAGATGCACAGGGTCATGCCGACCATGGCGTTCTTGCGCCAGCGCGGCTTGCCGAGCAGGGCGCTGTAGCTGCCGAACTTGACGCCGGTGATCTTGCCCTCGGCGCGCGCCTTCACCCACTTCTCCGGCTCCTTGAGCTTGATCTGGATGAACACCACCATGAAGGCCGGCAGGGCGCCGATCAGGAACATGGTGCGCCACATTTCGGTCTTCGCCTCGACACCGTTCTCGATGGCCCGGATCTGCAGGTAGCCGACGATGATGGCGATGCTGGCCGCGGTGATGTTGCCGACCGCCGACAGCGCCTGCAGCAGGCCGAGCGCATGCGGACGGGCGCGGTCAGGCAGGGAGTCGGCCACCAGGGCAACCGCCAGGCCGAACACGCCGCCGACGCCAAAGCCGGTGATCAGGCGGTAGGCGGCGAAGTCCCAGAAACCGACCGAGAAAGCCGAGAGACCGGTGCAGACCGAGTAGATGAGCACGGTCAGGGCGAGAGTCTTGGCGCGGCCAATGCGGTCGCCGACAGCCCCGAAGATGAGGCCACCGATCGCCCAGCCGGCGACGAAGAAGGTCGTCGACAGACCGCCATAGAATTTCGGATCCATGCCCTCCTTGAGCAACGAGGCCATGGCCGCCGGGCGCGCCACCAGGAAAAGCTGCTGGTCCAGGCAGTCAAACAACCAGGCCAGCGAGGCCATCGTGAAGACAAACCAATGATAACCGTTGAGTTCTTTCCACCAGGGGGCGAGGGAGGCCGGAGTCGTGCTGGGCTGGTTCATGGGCCGCGAGCTTGAAACACATCCGGCGGTGTGGCAATCACGAATTCACCCACAATGACGCGCCACCCTTCACGGCGGCGCGTCGCCGGGCGTGGCACCGAGCCCGGGCGGACTCGGATTGACCACCAGATCGTCGCCGGTGAACAACTGGCGATCGGGACCGGCCGAGCGGATTTCGGTGACGTTGGCGGAAACCGGATGGAACCAGTAGGGCGTTCCCCAGCGGTCGATGAGCTGACCGTCGCGTAGCGCGCTGGCGGTGCGCGGCAAAAACACCCCCTCCGGTCCCGTGCCGATCAGGGCGGCGGCGATGTCAGAGTTGTCGCCCGAGGGATGGGCACCAAGCGCGCGCTGGTGCAGGCCCAGCAACTCATTGAGGATCTCCAGATCCTGCTGCGGCTCATGCTCAGGCGAGTTCAGACTGAGTCCAAGCTCGCGCAGGTGCGGATCCATGGCGGTGGGCACCGCAGCCGCTGGCGGCGGCCGCGGATCCCCCGGCTCCGGCGGGCGTGGCGCCGAGACCGCCTCGCGACCGCGCTCTGTCGCGGCCTGACGCAGCTTGGAGGAGGTGACGGCGCTGTACATCCAGGCGGCCAGAATGCCGAGCACGGCCAGCAGCAGGGCGACGAGGTACGGACCGGGGCGCTTCGGTAGTTCGGGCATGCCTTCGGAACGTTTGCCGTGGGGCCGTCAGGCGGAAAAGTTGAGGAACTGCAGCCGTGTCGCCGGATTGAAGGGATCGTTGAAGCGCGACAGGTTGGGGAAAATCGCGGCGAGCTGGCTGTTGTCGACGCCGAACCACTTGGCGATAACGGCGGCGTACTGGTCGACCGAGGTCGTCGGGATCCAGCGGCCGCGATTGCCCTGAACATCCATGCCACCGTTGGTCGTGAGGTTCGGGTACTGGCCAAACACGCGCTTGCCGTTGACCGCGCCGCCCATGACCATCATGTGCCCGCCCCAGCCGTGGTCGGAGCCACCGGTCGAATCAGTCTTGTTGGGGGTGAAGGTGCGGGTGAAGTCGGAGGCCGTGAAGGCGAGGGTGCTGTCCCACATGTTGTTGGCAACGAGCGCATCGCGGAAGCCCTTCATGGCGCAGGTGAGCTGGAGCATGAGGCTGTAGTAGCCCTGGTCGGTGCGCGCAGCGTCGCCGGCCGTGGTGACCGGGATCTGCGAGGTGTGGGTGTCCCAGCCGCCGAGCTGGACAAAGAAGATCTGGCGCTTGTTGCTGAGAGCTGTGTTGCCGACAATCAGCCGGGCGGCCATGCGCAGCTGCGCGGCAAACCCGTTGGTCAGGCCGTTGATGCCGGTGCCATTGAAGGCGTCGGTGAAATGGCTGTCGAGCGTGGTCACATCGACATTGTTCACCCGTTCAACGAAAGTCGTGTTGAGGGCGGCCCCAACCACGCCCTCGGCGACACGGGCATTTTTGGCCACCTTGGCGGCGGCCTCATCGAACAGGCTGGCATGACTCATGCCGATGAGCTGCTCCAGGGCGGCAAGGCGCCAGCCCGTGCCGGTCTTGTAATTGCTGCCGCTGGTGCCGGGCCACTTGAACGGGTCGTACCCCGTGCTGGTGTAAGGCTGCTTGCCAAGGGCGAGCAGACCGTTGGTGTAGTTAGTCCCGAATCCGGAGTAGGACGTGACCCCGCCGGTGCCCATGATGTAGGGCTGCTGGCTGACGCCGACCTGGAAGCTGTTGAAGCCGTTGATCGACACCATCATCGACAAGGCATCAGGGTCGGTGTTGTGGACGCCGTCGAGCAGGTCCGCCAGACGACCTCCCCAGCCGCTCTGGAAGGGCTTGTCCGGAATGGAGGACTGCCACTGCACCTGCTGGTCGGAGTGAGAAAACAGCTGCGGCGGCTTCTGCGAGGCCGGCAGGCTGGTGAAGTTGGCGCGGGTGACATTGGGCTGGGTGAGCACACCAACGTTGCTGATGAAGGCCAGCTCACCGGCATCGAAAAGGGTTTTCAACGAACCCGCGCCGGGATGCACGGCAAAGCGGTTGCCATTGCCATCGGCCCCGATGTAGCCGCTGCTGTACTCGTAGTCACTCACCGGGTTGTCCGGGGTGATCTGGGTGCCGGCGGCCGTGATGTCGGCGAGCGGGATGGCGACGCCGCCCTTGGTTGGATCGATGTAGGTCGGGATGCCTCGGCCCGTCTCGTACTGCGTGCGGGCACTGCCGGAGAGCGGAATGAGCAGGTTGTTTGTGTCGCAACCGCCATTGAGGAAGATGCAGACCAGTGCCTTGTAGTCGTCGCCCGCCCCCTGCGCGGCCGCCGTGCCCATGAGCTGCATGTGCGCCAGCGTGTTGACCGCACTGGTGATGCCGAGGCCGGCGCAGCCGGACTGGACCAGAAAGTCGCGCCGGTTCGGTTTGCTGCGATCCAGGGTCTTGCGAAGGAGGAGGTTCATGGCGGTGCGGGAAAGGCGGGATTCGAAACCAGGAGGATCACTTGAGGGTGAAGGACTGCGGCGAGACGCTGACCAGGTAGGCGGCGATGCGACAGCGGTCGCGGACGTTGTTGGGCGTGCCGGAACCCGCCGTGGTGCTGTAGTTGTTGAGTGTGCCTGCAATGATCGATTTCCGTGGATTCACGATGCTATCGTCGCTCAAATCGGCCAGGGTCAGGCTCGGCCACTGCGCCTTGAGCTGACCACCGCACCACATGAGGTCGAATCGATCGACGACGGCGACCAATGCGGCAAAGTTGGCAGCGGTATTCGCAGTGCTGGTGCCCGATACCCCGCCATTGGCCGTGAACACCGTGTTGTAGAGGTTGATGATGTCGCCGTAATCAAAGATGATGTTGTCTTTCTGCATGTGGCTGGTGCTGCTCGGCAGGTCGCTGGCGAAGTAGCCCATCAGCTTGGCGTGGTTCGACATCGGTGCCGTGTGGCGCTTGGGAAACACCGTCACCGTAACCGGAGCCGTCGGCTGGCTCGACAGTCGCAGGGTGTAGCTGTCGAGATTGGCCGTATTGGGAGTGGTGTTGCCCGTCGAATGCTCGGTGACCGAGGTGTTGCCACCCGACTCGGTGATGACAATGCCTCCACCCGGCCCGGCGCCATCGTCATCGATGACAGTCACCGAAGCATTGACCGTGGTGGTGTAGCCGCCCCCGCTGGAAGCCAGCGACAGGTTAAAGGTCGAATTGCCGTTGGCGGTGCCATCGTCGACGGCCGTGACCGTCACGGTCTGCGGCATCTGCCAGTTGGCCGTGGTGAAGGTCAGGGTGGCGGGCGTGCGGGTGACACGCGCATTGCTGCCAACCGTCACCGTGACGGTGCCTGTCGGTGCACGATTCAGACCAACGACAAAGACGTCTGAGGCGCCTCCCTCGGTGACCGTGGTGTTGGCGGCGGTGTCGCCACCCGTGTGGCGCACGGTGATGCCGTTGCTGCCTGCCGAGTTGTTGTCGCCGACAAAGCTGATCACCGGCGGTGCGCCGATGCCGTTGTAGTTGGGGTCGGCGCTGTTGACGGACTGGCCGATGTAGCCCAGATGCACCACCTCGCTACTGAAGGCGTCATTGACCGCCTGCACCGTCACGGTTTGCGGCGTGTTCCAATTGCCGCTGTCAAAGCTGAGCGTCGCGGGCGAAAGGTTGAGCTGGGCGTTGCCGCGGTTGGTGATCGTCACCACGGAGGATGGGGCGCTGCCGAGGCGGACGGTGTAGGTGTCCTGGAAGGTGGCTGGCGTGGTGTGCTCGGCCACGACCGTGATGCCGTTGCTTTCCTCGACGATCACCGAGCCAACCGCGCCCTCGTTGTCGTTGATGTTCACCGTCACCGACGGCAGCGGCGGATTGTTGTAGGCGGCGTCAGCACTGGTGGACGTGTGGGAGATTTCGGTGGCATGAGGACCTTCGCGGAGCTGGTCGTCCACGGCGGCGACATGCACGGTCTTCGGCGTGTTCCAGTTCGTGCTGTCGAAGGCCAGGGTCAGACTGCTGGTGAAGCTGCTGTTGCTGGTGTTGGTGATCCCCACCTTGGCCTGCACGGCGGCGTTGTTGGTGAGCTGAACCACGTCATCCACACCCACACCCGGCTGCAGGACCATGCCGTCAAGGTTCATCCAGGTAAAAGTCCACAGGCGGTTGATGCGGTTCACCAGATTCGTCTCCGAGGCGATCTGCATTTCCGGCGCAAAGATGCCGGCCTCGGCCAGGTTGCCCGGTACGGTGTAGTCCGGCAAAAACCAGTTGAAGACACTTGGGGCACGCAGCGGCGACTGGCCAATCGCGGTGGTGTAATCACCAAACCGGAAGCGGGAGGCATTGGTCACATACTTGTCAACCTCGGACTGCGTCAGGGTCTTGGAGTAGTTCGGCCAGCCGTTGAGGGTCTGGGCGTCGGTGTCGCTGAAACCGTGCTCAAAATCGCGCAGCGCGGTCAGCGGCATGCCACTGCGCGCCTTCAGGCCACGCATGACCGACATGAAATGCACCAGCGGCTCCTTCATGCGACCGTGCGAGATGGAGGTGTCGGCCAGTTCCAGGCTGCGCGCCTCGTAGTCGAGCAGGATCGCCTTCAACACCTCGCCGAGGTTGCCGTTGCTGCTGCGGTAGACCTCACTCACACGATACAGATAGCCGGCACTCGGGTTCGAGGTGATAAAACGCTGGATCAGCCAGCGCGAGATGTTCACCGGCGTGTTCTGGTGGCCATTGTAGGTGCCGGAGGCGGGATTGCCCGCGAGCATGTTGTGGGCGAGCGTCAGGTCGGTCGCCGCCATGGTATTGGTGGTGATATCATTTGTCGTCCCCGTAGTTGGTAGAGTTTGGGATGGGATGACGGTTTGACCATGCTTGCCGGCGAGCAGGGTCTTCTGTCCGAAATCGTGGTACACGGTCGTACCAACCCGCCCCAGGACCTTCATCGGATAAATCCAGCCGGCCTGATACCAGCCCTCGCCTCCATTATCTGTAAAGTTAGTGAACGTAGTACCATTACCACCTGTACCACCTGCCCCGCCCTGAATTTCGATGGACGGCGACACGCGCGGGCTCGTGTTGGTGAAGCTCAACCCATTGAAGCGCTGCACGGCGGCCGTCCGATGCCGTGCGCCGATGCACAACCCCGTCATCACCCTTGCCAGTTCGGCGATGTCATCGTTGTCGTAGGTCGGGATGGGCAGGCCGCCGGCGTCGAGCACCAGACTGCCGTCCGGGTGGCGCAGGACCAGGCCGATCGAGAACAGCTGCATGATCTCGCGGGCGTAGTTCTCATCCGGGAAGATGGTGACGCCGCCGGAGACGTACTGGGCACGGTTGCGCAGGTGGCTGAGGTAGATGCCCATCATCGGGCTGTAGGTGACATTTTCGAGGATCGTGCGGTACTTGCCAAAGGCGTTGTTGGCGAGCATGTCCCAATAGTTGGCGGCGCCGTAGTGGCGCCCCTGGACGGTGGCATCGATCTCCGAAATGACGAGGATCTCACTGAGCGCCTGGGTCATGCGCTGGCGCACCTGCGCCTTGGCCTGCATGGCCAGCGTCCACATCTCGCGGCGACGGTTGTTGTGGAAGGGATGATTGTTGTTGTAAGTGCCGTTGGCGGTGCTGCTGATGGTGGTGACGAAGCCAAAGCTGTCGCGCGTGGCGGTGTAGGATTCACCGGCAAACTTCGGGTCGTTGCCGGTCCACAGCGGCTTGTTGCCACGCAGCACAAACTCCTCGTTGTCGGCGGCGATGACGAGCTGCATCAGGCTCGGATTGGGCAGGGCCATCTGGGTATCGAGCCAGGCCTCGTAGCCATCCAGATAGGTGCCGCCGTTGCCCACCGCCGTGTTCACCGCCGCCAGCACTTCAATGAACAACTCCTGGGTGCCGCCGTAAGTCCACTGGTCGAGAAAACGCCAGATGTCGCGCTCCAGGGCGGCACCGGTGGGCTCGACCCAGGCATCACTGCCGAGCGTCGGTGAACCATGCTGGGCGGTGTTGAAGGTGAAGGTGGTGGAACCGACCGCCTTGTTGAAGTAGCCGCGGATCTCGCCAGTGGGGTTGTCGGCCGTGGTGATGCTGATGTAGAGCTGACCCTGGTGCAGGGCGGTGAGCATGGCCTGGTCGGTGAGCTTGACACTGGCGGCGCGGATGTTCCAACTGCGGCCCGAGACCTGACCGAGTCCAACGTTGATGATGTCGTCGTTCTCCACCCGCAGGTAGGCGGTGTTTTGCGGCGAGGTGAGGTTGCTGAAGGTGAGGCTGATGCTGGCACCGTCGTTGTTGCCTTCGACCAGCGCCGTGGCCAGGCCGGTGGCATTGGTCACCACACCCGACTCGCGACCCAGGTAGGCGACAAACAGCGTGCGGTTGGCCTCGACTCCGGGCGTGGCATCGGCGATGGCCACGGTGGCCTCAGCCACGGCGCTCGAAAGCGCGGCCGCCGGCGGCGCAAAGGCGACCTTGACATGCTCCGGCACTTCATTGGCGGCATCAGGCACCGGCTGCACCAGCACGGCGTGGGGATTGCCGGGCGTGCCGGCATTGGCGGGGATCGTGATCTTGCCACCGCTCAGACCCGTGATGCTGAAGTCGGTCGGCGCAGCATCGCTCTTGGTCGGCTCCGGCGCGCCTGCCAGGGTGGTGACGCTGACGGTCAGCGGCATCGTGCCAAAGCTGCGGGTCAGGCCGATGCGCGCCGCCACGGGCGCCGGCACACCCGCCCCGCGGTCGTCCGCCTCATACCCCTGCTCAAAGCCGGCCAGCGGCGCCGCCGTCAGCGAGAGCAGGCTGCGCAGCGTGTCGTAATCGTTGGCGACACCTCCGGAGGCGTTCTCCGGACTGTTGGCAAGGGCGGGATTGGTGCCGCTCTTGTGCTCCGCCCAGTCGGGCACGCCATCGCCGTCGCTGTCGTGATCCATCACCTCCAGCTTGTAAAACCTCTTGGTTCCACCCGGTCGGGTGATGACAATGCTGTCGTCAGAACCGTCCACCGTACTCACCTTGGTCGAGCCGGGCACCAGGGTCCAGGTGCCGCCCGAGGGAACATCCGACTCCAGCACCTGGTACTTCTTGCCACGCTGCGGCTTGAAGTTGAAAACCAGATTGGCGCCTGTGCTGGCGACGTCGCCCACCTGGGTGCAATCGGCGGGATCGAAGGGATCCGTGCCGGCGATGGACTCGGTCAGGTTCGAGCAGCCATCCTTGTCTTCATCACCCGCGGGATCCAGTCCCCAGGCGCCATGCAACTGCTGCCAGACGTCGCACAGACCCTCCGCCGCCCCCTGCCCGGGCGCCGTGCTGAAAAAGTCCGTGGCGGCCTGCGCCGGCAGAACGGCCAGCAGGCCGAGCGCGGCGGTACAGGCCAGTCCAAAAGTCGACCGGGGTACGCGTGGGAGGCGGGTCATGGCGGGAAAATGGAGTGGCGGTTGGACCGTGACGAAGGCCGTCTCGGGAGGAAGGCTCTGCGGCAATTTCTACGCTTTTAACAAAAAGTGCGCCTGCAAGTCAATGTCATCTTCCGGACGCCTCATGGCCCAGGGAATCACCCGGCCTTTTGTTTCCCAGCGTAGAAAACAGGCTTGTTCCTCTCGGGAAAATTTGTTGGAATCCAGTTCCCTGCCGCCATGAAACTTGCCCCCTTGCTCCTGCTGCCCTTCTTGGCCGGAGATGTTTCGGCGGCTTTCCCGACGCTCCACCTGCAGCCGGTCTGCGATGACCAACTGCACGCGCCGACCGAGTTGACCCATGCCGGCGACGGCAGTGGCCGGCTCTTCATTTGCGATCAGCCGGGCCAAATCCGCATCTTCCAGCACGGCATGCTGCTGCCGGACCCGTTTTTGGATCTGAGCGCCGAGTTTGAGCATCCAGACCCCGATACACCGGGTCTCATCGGCACCGGCTACACCGAGCGCGGCCTGCTCGGCCTGGCGTTTCACCCCGGCTTTGCCGATCCCATGTCGCCAGGCCATCGCCGGTTCTACGTCAACTACACCACCCTGGCCAGCCATCCCACCCTGAATCCCGTCGGCGCCGGCGGCGGCACCGACTGCGTCACCGTCATCGCCGAATTCCAAGCCTCCGCCGACAACCCGAACCAGGCCGATCCCTCCAGCAAGCGCGTGGTCCTCACCTACGGCCAGCCGCAATCCAACCACAACGGCGGGCAACTGGCCTTCGGCCCGGACGGCCTGCTGTACATCGGCAGTGGCGACGGCGGCGGCAGCCACGACAACCAACTCGGCCATACCGAGGGCACCAGCTCGCGGCCGGCGGCACCCAACCAACGCCTGACCGGCAGCCTGGGCAACGGCCAGGACCGGCGCAGCCTGCTCGGCAAAATCCTGCGCATCGATCCGCTAGGAAGCAACGGCCCCGGCGGCAGCTACGGGATTCCAGCAGGCAACCCCTTCATCGGCCTGACTCAGGACCTGCCAGGCACCGCCCTCGACGGACCCATGCGCGGCGAAATCTTTGCCTACGGCCTGCGCAACCCGTGGAAGTTCAGCTTTGACGCCTCCTTCGGCGGTGCCGCACGGCTGATCTGCGCGGATGTCGGCCAGGGCGACGTCGAGGAACTCGACTTCATCACGGCGGGCGGCAACTTCGGCTGGCGCATGCGGGAGGGCAGCGTCGATTTCGACCTGCCGACCGTCTATCAGCCCGAGCCGGCCGGCGTCGGTGCGCCGAGCGTCATCGCCCCTTTTACCCAGTACGCCCACCCCAACGCCACCCTGCCGGGCACGCAAGCCCTGCCCAAACTCGGCACCTCGATCACCGGCGGTTACGTCTACCGAGGCACCGCCATCCCCGCCCTGCAGGGCAAGTACCTCTGCGCCGATTACGCCGCCAACGGCATCGGTGGCGGCGGCGGTGTGCTGATTGGGGTCGAGCAGACCTCGCCCGGGGTTTTCAGTACGCCCGCCGTGGTGCCACTGTTCCAGCCCCTGCCCTCTCAGGCACGCATTTACGCCTTCGGCCAGGACGAGAGCGGCGAGATGTACGTGGCGGTAAAAACCACCTCAGGCGTGCTCGCCCTCGATAATGGCCTGCCGGCCGGCACGATTTACCGCCTCGCACCAGCGGAGACCTCGCTCAACCTGACCGCCGACCGCGACAACACCCTCTATGAAACCGGCACCAGCACCGGCGATCTGCGCAGCAACGGCAAGGGCCCCTATGTTTACGCCGGCAAAACCGGCGAAAGTGCCGAGTTCAAACTGCGCCGCACCCTGGTTCATTTCGACCTTTCTTCCGTGCCGCCCGGGGTCACGCTCACCCAAGCCTCCCTCTCCCTGCGCCTCAGCCTGCAGGTCGCCCAGGATTACGCGATGAAGGTTCACAAGGTCAGCGCCGCCTGGGGTGAAGGTGATTCCAATGCCGGCAATCCCGGCGGTGCGGGCACCTCCCCCGCCCCGAACGACGCCACCTGGCACCACCGCTTCTACAGCACAACGAGTCCTGTGCTGTGGACGAATCCAGGCGGTGACTTCGCCGCCACCGCCTCGGCCACCCGCAACGTTGGCAACGCGCTCTCCGAACCGGTGCAAACCTGGACCGGCAGCAGCCTGCTTGCCGATGTGCAGGCCTGGCTCGCTGATCCCACCGGCAACCATGGCTGGATCCTGCTCGGCGAAGAGGTCGAACCCTACTCCGCCCAGCGTTTTGCCAGTCGCGAGGCCACGGCGGCGCAGGACCGTCCCAAGCTCAGCCTCACCTACCTCGCCGCCCCCGCGCCGACCCGCCGCGAAGCCTGGCTGACCGAGCATTACCCGGACGAACCGGTCGGCTTTTATCTGGATCCCGCCGCCGCCGAGGACGGCGCCGGCCTCGCCACGGAGTTCGAGTACGCCCTCGACCTGGATCCGCACGCCGTGAACAATGTCGACCTGCTCAGCATCGAGGTGCGCCCCGGCTACGAGGGTGGCACCGATCATGTCTTCCACTTCCAGCGCAACGCCGGCACCAGCGACCTCGATCTCCTGCTCGAATTCCGTCAGGCGGCGGGCGATTGGCAGGTTCTCGCCCGCAGCCTGGCCGGTGCCGCCATGATGGGAGAAAACGGTGCCGAGGTGGTGGCCGACGAATCCGTCAACGGCGACCAATACACCGTCAGCGTGCGACTCAACGCCCCGGATGAAAACCCGCTGGAGCGTGGCTTCGGCCGACTGCGTCTGGAGCGGCGGGCTCAGTAACCCCCCGAGCCAAGGCGGGCCTCGCGCACGGTGGTATCGCCTTCAGCAGCACGGCGCGTGAACTCCTCAAGGATGGCCTTCGTGGCGCTGGCACCAAGGCGGCTGCAGCCGAGTTCGCGCACCAACAACAAACCATCGAGATCGCGCACACCGCCGGCGGCCTTGACCTGAACATGGGCCGGGCTGTGCTGGCGCATGAGGCGCAGGTCGTGCTCGGTGGCACCGCGGTAGTCGTAACCCCCCGCCGGCTGCTTGACGAAACCATAACCGGTGGAGGTCTTCACCCAGTCGGCTCCGGCACGGCCGCAGATCTCACAGAGGCGAATCTTGCTGGCATCCTCGGGCAGGTAGTCGTTCTCGAAAATCACCTTCAGCTTGGCGCCGTGCCGGTGCGCCGCCTCGGCGACCGCACGAATCTCGTTCTCGACATAGTCCCAGTCGCCGCCCAGCGCCTTGCCGATGTTGATGACCATGTCGATCTCCACCGCGCCATCGCGACAGGCGGTCTCGGTCTCGAAGACTTTGACCGACGTGCAACTGTTGCCGGCGGGAAAGCCAATGACACAGCCCACCCGCACCGGCGTGCCGCGCAGCAGTTCGGCGGCGCGGGCGACAAAATAGGGCTTCACACAGACCGAGGCGACACCGTACTCAGCGGCCAGACGGCAGCCAGCCTCAGCCTCGGCATCGGTGAGCGAGGGATGCAACAGCGAGTGGTCGATCATGCCGGCCAGCTCAGCAAAGGTGGGATTCATGCGGGGGTAACAAAGGGAGGAAACCAACTCGTGAGCGAGGGTCGAACGCCCCTCACAGGCGGCGCAGGCTGCCGATGCGGAACATGCCGTTCGTGAGCTGGGCATTGTCCTGGGCGGCACGCTCGGCGTCGAGGTGCAGCAGGTGCGGGAACTCGCGCAGCTCAATGCGGTGAATGCCGTCGACGGGCTTTTCCAGGGCGGCAGCGAGATCCTCCAGCGCCTTGATTTTGACGCCGTTGACGGCGAGCACGACCTGGCCGCTCTGGCGCTCGTAGCCCTGGGTGGTGGGGGTCGGCAGCACGGCGCTGAGGAAGACGACGCGGCGACGACCCTCGTCCTCAAAAGCCTCGGGATTGGCGGCGGTGCGGGCGAGCCGCAGCAGCGGGCCGCCGAGTTGCTCGCGACCAAAGGAGTTCAGGTAGGGACGGGTCAGTTCCTGGAAGAGCAGCCCGCCGTGCAACACGTAGCGCGGCCCCTCATCGAACTGGTAGGGCAACACGAGGTAATCCCCGGGCAGCTTGCGGGTGAGCTTGCCCTTCAACACGACCTCCTTGCCCTCGCGCAGGACAAGGATCTCCACCTCGTCGCCAACGAAGGCACGGCCGCGCACGACATGGCTGATGCTGAGCGCGCCATACTGCTTGTCCTGGTAGTCGCCGCGCGCGTCGATGCGCTCGCCGTTGATGGCCAGCAGGATGTCGCCCTCGCGGACGCCGGCACGCTCGGCCGAGGCCCCCTTGACGACCTTGCTGATGTACACCCCCGGCTGGTCCGGCTTCAGACCGAGGTACTCGCGAAACTGCTCGTCGAGGGTCGTTTGAAATTCGACCCCGAGCGACGGAAAGCCGTCGTAGGGCGCCTGGGCCACGTCCTTGAGGAAGTGTTCGATGATCGGTCCGGGCAGCACGGTGGCCACCTGGTTTTTGGAGTCGTAGCGCAGCAGCAACCCAGCGAGTTTGCCGCCCTTGACCACCGGCAGCGTGAAGCTGTTGGCCTCGCTGCGGATGATGCCCTGCGCCTCGTAGACCAGGAAGCTGGCATTGTCGACGACGTAGCCCTGGTTCATCACCTTGCTGACCAGCATGGGCGTGACAATGAGTTCGCCGACGCGACCGGTCTGCCAGACATGCAGGGCATCGCCAATGCGCGCCGAGCTGTCGAGGGCCATGGGCCGCAGGCCGGCAAAAAAGGCCGCCTCCTTGCCGTTGGCGGCCGGCGCCAGCAGGGCGAGGTTGGCCTCGTAATCGACCGCCTCCACCCGCGCCGGGATCTTCTGACCGCTCTCGGGCAGCTCAAGTTCGATGTAGGTGGCATCGGCCACCATCTGGCCGGTGACGAGGACACGGTTGCCCTCCAGCACGACGCCGAGACCGCGGCGACTGCCGGGCGACTCCTTCTGCCAGGGGATGCGCTGGTTGTGCCCCTGATAGGTGACATTGGTCTTCAGCAGGGAACCGGCCTGCACACCGGGCTCCGGCGGCCGCAGGATCAGGGGCGATTGCGCCGCGGCGGAGACGGCAAAAAGCAGAATGGAAAGGGCGGGGAAAAGCGGAGAGTTCATGGCGGCGGGGCGCGGCGGCTTATTCGAGACCGAGGTAGGCGTCATCGCGGATGCTGTAGGTCTGCATGATGCGCGGGTGCGCGGTCTCGGCGAGGTCGCGGCGCAGCACCAGCGGCCGGCCCTTTTCGAGCAGTTTGATGACGACGAACGGCTTGTCGCCGTCCTCGCGCGACAAGGCGTCGCGCACGTCCTTGAGGTTGCGGATTTTCACGCCGTTGATCTCGTCGACCACGCTGTGCGCGTAGGGGGCCAGATGGGTGTTGACCTCGTCGGCGAGGATGCTGGTGAGGAGGACCGGCTCGGGTCGCTCGACGTAGAGTTTCTCAGCCAGGTAGTTGTCGAACAGGTAGCTGGCCGCCGAATCGGTGATCTGGTGCGCGTCCATCAGGTTCTTGTCCATCGGCTGGAACACCAGACCGGCATACACCAGGTAGCGCGGCCGCTGGTTGTACTGCTCGCCGAGTTTGACGTAGGGATCAAAACGCTTGAGCTCAACGTCCGCCTCCTGGCGCTTGCCGTCGCGCAGGAAAGCCAGCCGCAGCACGTCACCGGCGAACTTGCGCTCCACCACCTCATTCATGTTCACCAGCTCGCCCTCCATGCGGATGAGGCCGTTGTTGAAAACCGGATTGCCGTCGATCGACAGCAGCACGTCGCCGCGCTTGAGCAAGCCACCGGCGCTGCCTGCGGGTTCGACATCGGCGATCAGCACGCCGGTGTTGTCCTGCAGGCCGAAGGCGCGGCGCTGGGCGAGGTTTTCAATGGCGAAATCGCTGACGGCGAAGTCGACGTAGTGATCGTAGCGGCCGTCCTCGACGTCCTTGAGGAAGCGCGCCACCACCGGCACCGGGATGATGTAGCCGACGTTCTGTGCCACGCGACCGCTGAAGCCCTGGAAGGCAACGCCGACCACCCGGCCGTCCTGCAGCACCGGGCCGCCCGAGTTGCCGGGGTTGATGGCGGCATCGACCTGGATCGCCAGGTGGGAATCGACCTGGGTGTGGCTGTAAGGCCGGAAGTCGATGCGCGAAACCACGCCGCGCGTCACCGAAATGCGGTCGCCGCCGATCGGGTAACCGATGGCAATGACCTCGGTGTTGAGCTTGGGAATGCCGCCGAGTTCGAGCGGCTTCAGCTTCTCGAACGGCGCGCCGTCCTCGGCCTCAAGGATGGCGAGGTCGCAGTCGTGGGCGATGTGGACGATGCGCGCCGGGTGCGGCCGCGGGTCGTTCGAACTGCGAATGACCAGCTTGGTGGCGTTGCTAACGACGTGGGCGTTGGTCAGGAACCGGTTCTTGCCGATCAGGAAGCCGGTGCCGGAACCGCCCGAGGGCTGGCCGGCATTCCAGGGTTCGCGGTAATCGGGCAGCAGGACCGAGGCGTCAATGTTGACCACGCCCTCCCAGTCGCCGGAACTCAGGTCAATGGCCTGGCCGGAGGCCGGGGCGGTCGGCAGCACGAGGGCGAGGCAGGCCAGCAGGAAGAGGGGGGATTTCATGGAGTCCGTGAAGGGGGCGGCAAACAATACGCGGCGGCGCGCGCCAAAAACAAGCCTTTCTGCGGCCGCAGCCCCGTTCAGGCACGCTCGACCCAGCGGTAGGCGGTCTTGGCGTTGCGCCAGAAGTACTTTTCCGAGGCCTGCCGGCCGCGGGCGGCAAAGGCGTCACGGACGATGCCGAAGACCACTTCGTAAGGCGCGCCACGGTCCGACACCGGCCAGTTGCTGCCGTAGATGAGGCGGTCCTCGCCAAAACTCTCCCAGAGAAGATCGAGGATCGGCCGGTAGTACTCCGGGTCGCGCGGGGCGTCGCCCTTGGCCCCGGGCACCTGCTCGACCAAGGCCGACACCTTCATGAAGACATTGGGCCGACGTGCAATCGCACGGATCGCGTCGGGCCATTCCGGTCGCAGGGCACGCGGATCGCCGGGGGCGCCAAGGTGGTTGATGACGATGCGCAGGTCCGGCACCTCGGCCGCCAGCCGCTCGGCATGGGCCAGCGCCGCCGCCGGGCCGTTCAAATCGAGGCTGAGGCCGCGCTCGGCAAGCTGGCGCGCGCCGGCGAGCACGCGCTCGCGGTTCTGGTCGATGCGCACGAGATCGGCGCGCCAGCGCACGCCGCGGAACAGCGGGTTGGCACTGAAGCGCTGCAGGTTCGCCGCAAAGGCGGCGTCGTTCGGGTCAAGGTTGCCGACCAGGCCGACAATACTCTTCTCCTTCACCGCCAGGTCGAGCACCCACTGGTTGTCCTCCACCCAGGGGCTGGCCTCGACCACCACCGTCTCGCGCACGCCTTGCGGCGCAGCGACGGCGAGCCAGTCGGCCGGCAGCACGGTGCGGTACAGCGGCGTGTTCTTGGCCGGCCAGGGCCCGCCCTGCGGTCGCGGCGGATCGTAA
>JAEYYS010000360.1 GCA_023428335.1 Verrucomicrobiota bacterium
ACCTGCTGCAGCGCGGGCCGGGCCTTGCGGAAGCCTGGCGGGTGTTTCGCGGCATCTTCCCGCGGGCCGAGGCGCGGCGACTGGCGGCACGCTTCGCCGGCTGCGCCGAATCAGCCCTGCCGCCGGCCGAACCGGCGCCGGCAGCGGCGGCCGAGGATGTGCGCGATCAGGTCAGCCTGCTGGAGGCGACCGGTTACATGCGCCATCAACTGCTCAAGGACAGCGATGTCATGAGCATGGCGCACGGCCTGGAACTGCGCGTGCCGCTGGTCGATCGCGTCTTGTTTGAATCGATCGCCGTCATCCCGGCCGACCTGCGCCTGCGGGCCGGCAAGCGCCTGCTGCTGGAGGCCGTGCCGGAGATTCCCGCCTGGGTGGCCGGCGCACCCAAGCGCGGCTTCCTGTTTCCCTACCAGGAATGGCTGGCGGCCGACTGGGGCGGCGCCTTTGCCGAAGCCCGCGCCGAACTCGCCGATTCGCGCGTGCCCTGGTACCAACTCTGGTGCGTCTTTATGCTGCGCCAATGGCTGGGGAGGTGATTTCAGATCTCAAATTTCAGATATCAGATTCCGCCCATCTTCCATCTCCGATTTTCCATCTTCCATTTTCTGTGCGCGTCCTTCATGTGATTCCCTCGCTTTCGCCCTCGCAGGGCGGGCCGAGCTTTGCGCTGCCGGCGATGGCGCGGGCGTTGCAGGCGGAAGGGGTGGAGGTGGACGTGGCGACCACCGACGATGACGGCCCCGGCCGGCGCCTGAGCCTGGGGGCCGGGCCGGTGCAGCGCGAGTGTTATCGTCTTTGGTCGTTCCCGAAGCAGACCGAGTTCTACAAGGTGTCGCTGCCGCTGGCGCGCTGGCTGAACCGGCACGTGCGCGACTACGATCTGGTGCACATCCACACGGTGTTCTCCTTTGCCACGGGCGCGGCCGCGCGGGCGGCGCAACGGGCTGGGGTGCCCTACCTGGTGCGACCGCTCGGTGTGCTCAACCGCTGGGGCATGGAGCAGCGTCGCCCCTGGCTCAAGGCCCTGTCCTTCCGCCTGCTCGACAAGCCCCTGCTCGATCGCGCGGCCGGCCTGCATTTCACGAGCGTGCAGGAGCGCGACGAGGCGGCCGGGCTCGGTCTGCGCGCGCCGGCGCGGGTGCTGCCGCTCGGTTTTGATCTGGCCGAGTTCGAGGCCCTGCCGCCGGCTGCGCGATTTCACGAAGCCTTTGCCGATGCCGCCGGCCGGCCGCTGGTGCTGTATCTGTCGCGCCTCGATCCGAAGAAAAATCTCGAGGGCCTGCTCGCGGCCTGGGCGCAGGTGACGGGGCCGGCGCGACTCGTGATTGCCGGCGAGGGCGATCCCGCCTACACGGCCGGGTTGCGCGAGCGTGCGGCGCAGTTGGGGCTTGGCGATCGTGTCCTGTGGACGGGACGGCTGGAGGGCGAGCTGAAGCGCGCGGCGCTGGCGGCGGCGACGCTGTTTGTGCTGCCCTCGCACTCGGAGAATTTTGGCATCGCCCTGCTGGAGGCGATGGCGGCCGGACGGCCCTGCGTCAGCACGCCGGGCGTGGCGCTGGCGGTCGAGGCTGGCGACGCGGTGCGCGTGGTGGCCGCGGAAGCCGGTGCGCTGGCGACCGCGCTGCAGGACTTGCTGGGCGATGCCGACGCACGCGCGCGTCTGGGCGCGGCGGCGCAGGAGTTGGCCGGGCGCAGGTACACGCTCTTGGCGATGGGCAGGGAGCTGAAGGCATGGTATGAGGAGGTGACGCATGCCTCGGCTTGACGACATCACCCCACTGATTTTGACCTGGAACGAGGCGCCCAACCTCGGGCGCACGCTGGCGCGTCTGAGCTGGGCGCGCGAGGTGGTCATCATCGACAGCGGCAGCACGGATGACACGCAGCCGATCGCGGCGCAGCATCCGGGGGCGCGGGTCTTGGAGCGCGCCTTCGACGATCACACAAGCCAGTGGAACTTTGGTCTCGCGGCCGTGACCACGCCCTGGGTGCTGGCGCTCGATGCCGACTACGTGCTGGGCGAGGGCTTTGAGAACGAGGTGGCGGCGCGCGACGAGGCGGTGGACGCCTATGAGGCGGCCTTTCGCTACTGCGTCTTTGGCCGGCCCCTGCGCGGTTCGTTGTACCCGCCGCGCGCCCTGCTGTTTCGTCGCGACCGCTGCCGCTACGTGCAGGACGGTCACACCCAGCGACTGCAGCTGAGCGGCGCGCTCGGCCGGCTGCAGACGCTCGTCGATCACGATGACCGCAAGCCGCTGTCGCGCTGGCTGGCGGCGCAGGACAAGTACGCCATGCTGGAGGTCGACAAGCTGCTTGCCGCCGAGCCGGCGACCCTGGGACTGCCCGACCGCCTGCGCCGCACCGGCTGGGCGGCGCTGCCGGCGGTGCTGGCGGTGCTGGTGCACACCTTGCTGGTGAAGGGCGTGCTGTTTGATGGCTGGCGCGGCTGCTATTACGCGCTGCAGCGACTGCTCGCGGAAATTCTGCTGGCTCTGCGACTGCTGGAGCGCCGGCTGAACCGGGAGGACGACGCATGACAAGCCTGCATCTCGTCGTGCCCTGCTATCGCGAGAGCGCGCGGCTGCCGGTGTTTTTGCCGGAGCTGTGCGCAGCGCTCGACCGTGTGGAGGGCGCGCGCGTGCTCGTGGTCGATGACGGTTCCGGGCCGGAGGAAGCGGCGGCGGCGCGGTCGCTGGTCGAGGGCCTGCGGCCGCGGCATGCCTGCCTGCGGCCGCTGCTGGAACTGCCGGAAAATGCCGGCAAGGGCGGCGCGGTCTATGCCGGCTGGGCGGCGCACGAGGGTGAAACCTGGCTGGGCTTTGTCGATGCCGACGGCTCCTGCAGCGCCGCCGAGGTGGCGCGTCTCGCCGGTCTGGCGGCGACCGCAAGCGAGCCGTTGCCGGCCCTGTTTGCCTCGCGGGTCAAGCTGCTTGGCCGCCGGGTCGAGCGCCTGCTCAAGCGCCATCTGCTCGGGCGCATCTTCGCGACCCTGGTGTCCGAGCTGCTCGCCATTCCGGTCTACGATTCCCAGTGTGGGTTGAAGCTGGTGCCGCGCGCGGCCTATGAGGCGGTGGCGGCGCGCCTGCGCGTGCACGGCTTTGCCTTTGACGTCGAACTGCTCGCCGCGCTGGTCGACAGCGGCTGCGCGGTGCGCGAGGTGCCGATCGACTGGCATGAGGTGGCGGGCGGCAAGGTGCGCCTGGTGCGCGACTCCTGGCGCATGGCGCAGGATGTCTGGCGCATCCGCGAACGACGGCGGCAGGGTTGGAAATAAGCGCAGAGACCCGCTTGCAAGCCGGCGGGTTTTTTCATTGAATGCGGCATCCCCCAAGGAATTTCATGGATCACGACTCACTCATCACCGTCTGCGGCGCGGGCGGCTTCATCGGCGGCGCCCTGGTGGCGGATCTGCGTGCGCAGGGTTTCAAGCGTTTGCGCGCGGTCGACCAGAAACCGTTGGACCATTGGTACCAGCGCTTTGACGATGTTGAAAACCTGCGGCTCGACCTCGCCGAAAAGGCGGCCTGTGAAACCGCCGTGCGCGGTGCGCACACGGTGTACAACCTGGCGGCCGACATGGGCGGCATGGGTTTCATCGAGAACAACAAGGCGCTGTGCATGCTCAGCGTGCTGATCAACACCCACCTCTGCATGGCCTCGCGCGATGCCGGCGTGCAGCGCTACTTTTACGCTTCCTCGGCCTGTGTGTACAACGCCGACAAGCAGAAGAGCTATGACGTGCCCGCGCTCAAGGAGGCGGATGCCTATCCGGCGATGCCGGAGGACGGCTACGGCTGGGAGAAGCTGTTCAGCGAGCGCATGTGCCGGCACTTCCGCGAGGACTTCGGCCTGCAGACGCGGGTGGCGCGCTACCACAACGTCTACGGCCCGCACGGCACCTGGGACGGTGGCCGCGAGAAGGCGCCGGCGGCGGTCTGCCGCAAGGTCGCACAGGCCAGGCTGTCGGGCCGTCATGAGATCGACATCTGGGGCACGGGCGAGCAGACGCGCAGCTTCATGTACATCACCGATTGCGTGTACGGCACGCAGTTGTTCACCAACGGCGACTGCCTGGAGCCGCTCAACCTCGGCAGCGCCGAGATGGTCAGCATCAACCAGTTGGTCAGTCTGGTCGAGGAGATCGCCGGGGTGAAGCTGCAGCGGCATTACCAGCTCGACGCGCCCAAGGGCGTCAACGGTCGCAGCAGCGACAACACGCGGATCCAGGAGGTCTTCGGCTGGGAGCCGGCCACGCGGCTGCGCGACGGCATGGAGAAGACCTATGCCTGGATCTACGACGAGATCGTTCAGGGCCGGCCATCGCTTTGAGATTCGGGGCTGCCACGCATGAGGGTGCTTCTGCTCAACCAGTGCTTCCACCCGGACCATGTGTCCACGGCGCAGCACCTGACCGACCTCGCCCTCGCCCTGCAGGCGGCCGGGCATGAGGTGACCGTGGTGGCGGCCTCGCGCGGCTATGATGATCCCTCGCGGCGCTTTCCGGTGCGCGAAGACTGGCGCGGCATCCGCATTCGCCGCATCTGGACGCCGGGCCTGGGCAAGACGGCGAAGTGGCGGCGCTTGGTTGATTTCGCCGTTTTCTGGCTCAATGCCACGCGCCTGCTGCTGACCCTGCCGCGCTTTGACTTGACGGTCTGCCTGACCTCGCCGCCGCTGATCTCAACGCTCGGCACCGCGGTGGCGGCGCTCAAGGGCGGCGCGGTCGTGCCCTGGGTCATGGACCTCAACCCCGACGAGGCGGTGGCCGCCGGCTGGCTGCGCGCGGGCGGACCGACCGAGCGACTGCTCAGCGCCCTGCAGGGCTGGAGCTTCCGGCGCGCCGCGCGCATCGTCGCCCTCGACCGCTTCATGGCGGCACGGCTGCAGGCCAAGGGCGTGGCGGCGGAGCGCATCCACACCGATCCGCCCTGGTCGCATGACGACGAGGTGCGCTTTGATCCGGCCGGGCGAGACGCTTTCCGCGCCGAGCACGGCCTCGACGGCAAGTTTGTCGTCATGTACTCGGGCAACCACAGCCCCTGTCATCCGCTCGACACCCTGCTCGAGGCGGCCCTGCGTCTGCGTGATGACGAGGGTTTCCGTTTTCTCTTTGTCGGCGGCGGCAGCGAGATGGCGAAGGTGAAGGCCTTTCGCGATCGCCACGGCCTCGGCTCGATCCTGACGCTGCCCTACCAGCCGATGGAACGGCTGGCGGCCTCGTTGTCGAGCGCCGATTTGCAGGTTGTGGTGCTGGGCGACGCCTTTGCCGGCATCGTTCATCCCTGCAAGATTTACAACATTCTCGCCCTCGGCCTGCCGTTTCTGGCGGTGGGACCGCCGGAGAGCCACCTCAACGACCTGGCCGGCCGGCTGAAGGGGCAGGGGACGGCCTGGCAGGTGCGCCATGGCGAGGTGGAGGCCCTGCTGCGCGCCCTGCAGGAGGCGCGGGCGCTCGGTTTCCGCGGGCCGCAACCCGAGGCGGTTGCGCTGGCGGCTGAGTTTTCCCGTGGCATGCTCTGTGGTCGCCTTATTGCGCTCTTGGAGGAGGCGGCCACCGCCCCGCGTTCATGAATCCGCCCGTTGCCGAACCGCCTGTCGAGCTCAGCCTGTCCTGGCCCGAGCTGGCGCTGCATGCCCTGCTGGTCCTGGCTCTTTCGACTCTGGGCACGTGGTGGATCGTGCGCCGGCGCGGTCGTATTGGCCTCGATCAGCCCGACGGCCGGCGCAAGCTGCATGAGGCGCCGGTGTCGCGCCTGGGGGGGCTGCCGATTTATCTGTCGATGGTCGCCGGGTTGACGGTGGTCATCTGGTGCGGCGACCACGGATTCAAGGCCTGGGCGCCCTTCCTGATCTGCAACACCCTGATCTTCAGCGTCGGGCTGGCCGACGACCTGCGGCCGTTGGGCGCGCGCGTCAAACTCGCCGGCCAGCTCGGGGCGGCGCTCATCCTCTACGCCTTGGGCGTGTCGATCGACGTGCTGAGCAATCCCTTTGGCGAGGGCGGCATTGAGCTCGGCTGGTGGAGTCTGCCGCTGACCCTGCTCTGGCTGGTCGCCATCCCCAACATCATCAACCTGATCGACGGCATGGATGGTCTCGCCGCCGGGTTCGGGCTGTTCCTGTCGCTGACCCTCGCCTTCATCGGCTACGTCTCCCTGCAGTCCGATGTCATGATCGCCTCCTGCCTGATGGCGGCGGCGCTGGCGGGCTTTTTGTTCTTCAACCTGCCGCCGGCCAAGATCTTCCTCGGCGACGGCGGTGCCTACCTGATCGGCTTCTTCATCGCCTCCGTGTCGCTGAAGAGTTCGAACAAGGGCTCGGTCATCGCCGCCCTGCTGGTCATCATCATCGCCCTCGGTGTGCCCATCCTTGACACCTTCTTTGCCATCATCCGGCGCACGGTCCGTGGTGTGCCGGTGTTCAGCGCCGATGCCGAGCACATCCACCACCGGCTGATCCTGCTTGGCTACAGCAAGACGCGCGCGCTGGCGGTGATGTACGCGGTCTGTCTCGTGCTCAGTCTGGTCGGCATCAGCATCCTGCTCACCAAGGGCGTGGCCCTGCCGGTCGCCGGCGCCGTGCTCTTCCTGCTCGCCGTCGGCGCCGCCCGTTACCTCGGCTACGTGCGCAGTTGGACGCGCCTGCGCGAACAGGTGCGCCAGGCGCTGGAGCGACGGCGCAAGTATGAGCATGTCGAGGCGCATGCCCGCGTGCTGGAGTTCGATGCCGAGCAGTGCGGATCGCTGGAAGAATTCGATCGCCTTTTCACCGGTCGCCTGGCCTGGACCGGCCTGCGCCTGCAGGCGGAGCCGGGCACGCGGCCGGTGCTGCTGCGCCTGGCCGGCGGCACGGTCGTGCGCCTGCATCATCCGGTCGATGGCGATGATCCATCGCACTGGGTACGGCGGGCCGACTGCTTCCTGCCGGTGCTGGAGCGCTGCCAGGACCGTTGGGCGGGGCTGCCATCGGGTCTTGAGATTGAGCCGGCAAATCCGCCGGTTGCGCAGGATTGAGTTGCATTCGCCCCGCCTTCCGGCGTTTTCTTGCCGGTCATCCCCATGTCTGAGGACGTTCCCGCAACCCGCTCCCAACGCCGGCGCCGCACTGGCGCGCGGCGTGAGC
>JAEYYS010000393.1 GCA_023428335.1 Verrucomicrobiota bacterium
CGACTGGGTCGATCTTGTCGGAGCGCGGGTCGCCGTAGAGTTTCATCCACTTGTTGGCGTTGCCGCCGCCGGCATTGTAGGCGGCGGCCGCCAGTACCAGTGAGTTGTCGAAACGTTCGAGCTGGGCCTCGAGGTAGGTCGAGCCGAGCAGGGTGTTGTATTCGGGGTCGCTGGTCAGGCGGTTCCTGGAATAATCCACGCCGAGCTTGCCCGCGGTTTCCTTGGCGGTGGCCGGCATCAGCTGCATCAGGCCGCGCGCGCCCGCCGACGACACTGCATCGATCTGGAAGCGGCTCTCCTGCCGCGCGATGGCGTAGACAGCGGCGACATCGGTGGACGCAAGGCGCGTCCGGGGCAGCCCGTCCTCGGGGAAGCTGAAAAGATCGAGCGGGAAGCCGCGCCTCTCGGCCGTGTCTGCGATCGAGATGGTGAGGTGGTGTGCGTCCAGCGACTGCGCCAGTCGGGCGGCGAGCAGCAGCTCTCCGCCGGTCTGGAGGTCGCTCGCGAAGCTGCGGAGCAGCGCTACCGCCATCTCGCGGTGACCATTCCCGGCGAGGAGGCGCACTGCCTGTACCAGCTCGTTGCTTTCAAACGTTGCCTCGGCCGCCTGCCAGTCGGGCAGGGCGCGAATCTCGGTGCTGGCTTCACCAAGCGCCTCGCGTGCGAGCTGTCCATAGTAGACCGTGCCGAACCGTGCCGCCGCCCTGAAGGCCTCGGCGGCGCCATCGGCATCGCCGAGCATCTGGCGCGCGCGGCCCAGCCAGTAGTTGGCCTGGGTGACGGAGTCGGGCAGGGTGGAATGCTGGGCCATCGTCTCGAAGTGGGGCGCGGCGGCGGCAGCATCCTTGAGGAAGCCGAGTGCGATCCAGCCCGCGTGGAAGTGTGCTTCCACCAGTCGCCCTTCGGGGCCCTCTCGAAAGCCGTCGGCGGCGCGATAGGCGCGCTTCACTTCGCCGAGTGCCAGCAACTGGCGGGTCAGCGAGCGCCGCTCATACCAGAACTCCTCGGCGTCGATAGGTACGCCCTTGACCTTGTCGAGCCACTCGATCGCGTCGTCCCACAGCTCGAATTGCCGGGCCCGCTGGGCGCGGCTGAAGAGGTAGACCGGATTGGTCTGCATGGACGGATCGACTGCATCGAGCAGCTTCTTTGCGTCCTTGTCGTTGCGGGAGGTAGCGTTCCGCGCCACGACCAGCGTCTTCTGGGCCGGTGTGAGGAACTTCACCAGACGCTCGGCGCCGGTCGCCCGGTCATGCATCATCAGGTGCTGGGCACGAGCCCAGTGCGCATCACGGTCCAGGAGGTCGCCCAGCCGGCCGAGCACGATCTCCTCGGTGCCCTTGTCGAGGAAGTTTTCGGTCCAGATCGCTCGCGCGATGCCAGCGGCACGGTCTCTCTGGTCGTCGGCGAGATACGCCTGGGCCAGCGCGATCTTCGCATAGACTGTATTGGGCATCGCGCTGCCGAGCAGCTCGATCACCTTATCGGTTCCAGGCTTCTCCCGGGTTACCGCCTGTTCCAGTCGCGTCTTGAACAGCGAGCCACGGGCGAACTCGGGCGCCTCGGCGCTGAAAGCCAGCACGGACTCGTAGGAAACCTCGCCCCCTCCGTAGTAGATCGCGGCCCACTGCACGGCGCGGCGCTGCACGGGATCTGAGAGCGCGGCGGCGGCTTCGAACGCCTCGGCCCTGTCGCCCGACGAGATCAAGTCGAGCGCCGCCTTCACTGCCGGATGAGTCGGCGCAGGCATGGGCTTGGGCAGCTCGATCCAACCCGGAGCGACCAGGGCGACCTTGACCGGGGCGGCAACCGGCACCTCGACTGCGATCGGCGCCGGCACCGGCGAAACCCCATCGGCAATGACGGTCGGACCGGCAGCACCGGTGGTGACCGGGTCGACCGGTTCGTTTGCGTGCAGCATCACGCCTGCGGGATACGCGGCGAGAAGGGTCAGTGCGGCGGCCGAGACACCGGCCAGCAGGACTTTCGCCCTGTTCGCAGAGAACATGTTGTCCGTCCTGTTGGTCCTCGATACGTGTCCAACAAGGTGCCCCCACCCTTGTAGCCTACCTTCATGGAAAGCCTGCCGAAGTCTGCGCCTCGGCCACTAACTTTCCGTTAGCCACTCGGTCCTTGTGGGTGTGCGGCGCGCCCTGACACAGACACTTGCTTGTCGCATCGCACGGCGCGGACTATGTTGCGCGACTGTGGCGAGCCGATGACCGGCCCCACCAACAACCCTGGCGCCCAAGAGAGGCGCCTTTTTTGCCGAGGAAGACACCCGAAATGCTGCGAGGCTCAATTACAGCGCTGCTCACTCCGTTCGCGAACGGGGCGCTGGATGAGAACGCTTTCGAGCGCTTTGTGGATTGGCAGATCACCGAGGGGTCGCACGGCCTCGTGCCTGTCGGCACCACGGGCGAAAGCCCGACGGTGACGCACGAGGAGCATCGGCGCGTCATCGAACTGACGGTGAAGGTAACGAACAAGCGCGTGCCGGTGATCGCCGGGGCAGGGTCCAACTCCACTGCCGAGGCCGTGGCGCTGACCCGCTACGCCGAGGAAGTCGGCGCGGATGCCATTCTGTCGGTCGTCCCCTACTACAACAAGCCGACGCAGGACGGGATGTTCGCGCATTTCTCGGCCGTGGCCAGCGCCACCAGTCTGCCGATCGTCCTCTACTCCGTGCCCGGCCGCACCGTGGTCGACCTTACCGTGGATACGATCGCCCGGCTGCACGAGGCGCATCCCAACGTCATCGCGGTCAAGGACGCGACGGCGAACATGGAGCGCGCCAGTGCCCAGCGTGCCAAGCTCGGGCCGGACTTCATCCTGCTCTCGGGCGAGGACGTGACGGCGCTGGGCTTCAACGCCCATGGCGGCCATGGCTGTATCTCGGTGACCTCGAATGTCGCGCCGCGCCTGCTGTCGCGCTTTCAGGAGGCGTCGCTGCAGGGCAACTACGGCGAGGCCATCGCTATCCAGGACAAGCTGTTCCCGCTGCACAAGGCGCTGTTCCTCGAGAACAATCCTGGCGGCATCAAATACGCCGCCTCTCGCCTGGGGCTTTGCAACAACGAGTTCCGCCTGCCGGTCGTGCCGGTAAGCAAGGCCAACGAGCAGGCGATCGACGCAGCCTTGTCGCACGCAGGGCTGCTCACCAACTAATCCTTATGGCAAAGGTACCCAACAAGCCCGCAATGATCGTGACTGGCCCGGTGGCGGAGAACCGCCGGGCTCGTTACGACTATGAGATCACCGACACGCTCGAGGCCGGCATCATGCTGACGGGCACCGAGGTGAAGTCGCTGCGGCAGGGCAAGGCCCAGATCACCGAGAGCTACGCCTCGCCCGAGCGCGGCGAGCTGTGGCTCATCAACGCCTTCATCCCGGAGTATCTGCAGGCCAACCGCTTCAATCACGAAGAGAAGCGCCCGCGGAAGCTGCTGGTGAAGAAGAAGGAACTGGCGCGGCTCAGCCAGGATGTCGAGCGCGCCGGCAACACCATTGTGCCACTGAAACTCTACTTCAACGAGCAGGGCAGGGCGAAGATCCTCATCGGCGTCGGCAAAGGCAAGAAGAGCTACGACAAGCGCGAGACCGAAAAAAATCGCGACTGGAACCGCGAGAAATCGCGGCTGCTGAAGCACGGCTGACTACCGACGCGCAGGCCGATGGTTTCGGCCAAAGTCTGACGGACGTACCTCGGCGTTTGCTGGACAGGTCCCGACCGGGCGGGTTAGGTAGCGCTCCAAACAAAAAAGGGGGAGCGTGGAATGGCCAGTCCGATCGTGCCGAGCGAGGGTGTACTTCTGGGCCGCGCCCGCGTTCCCGGCCATGACCATCCCCGTATCGTGACGGTGCGCGGCGACGATGTCGTCGACATCACTGCCAAGGCCGCGCCGACTTCGCGTGACATTGCCGAACAAGCGGATCCGGCCGCCTATGTCGCTGCTGCCCCAGGCGCGCCCATCGGCAGGCTCGACGCCATCCTCGACAACTCATGGGCCGCCCGTACTGACGGCGCGACCCCCTCGCTCCTCTCGCCCATCGACCTGCAGGCGGTGAAGGCCGCCGGCGTGACTTTCGTGGTGTCGCTGCTCGAGCGCGTCATCGAGGAGCAGGCACGCGGCGACAAGGCCAAGGCCGACGCCCTGCGAAAGGATATCCTGACCCTGGTGGGTACCGACCTCAGCCAGCTCGAGCCGGGCTCGCCGGCGGCGATGGAGGTCAAGGCGACGCTGATCGCCCGGGGCGTCTGGAGCCAGTATCTCGAAGTCGGTATCGGCCCGGACGCCGAAATCTTCACCAAGTGCCAGCCCATGGCTTCGGTCGGCTACGGCGCCGATGTCGGTATCCTGCCGATCTCCGAGTGGAACAATCCCGAGCCCGAGCTGGTGATGGTGGTTGCCTCTACCGGCAAGATCGTCGGCGCGACGCTCGGCAACGACGTCAACCTGCGCGACGTCGAGGGGCGCTCCGCCCTGCTGCTCGGCAAGGCCAAGGACAACAACGCCTCCGCCTCGCTGGGACCGTTCATTCGCCTGTTCGACGGCACCTTCACCATCGAGACGGTGAAGCAGGCGGACATCGCCCTCACCGTGACCGGCGACGACGGTTTCGAGCTCACCGGCGTGTCCAACCTGAGCCAGATCTCGCGCTCGCCGGAATCGCTGGTATCGGCGTCGATCGGCCGCCACCATCAGTATCCGGATGGCTTTGTGCTCTATACCGGCACGATGTTCGCGCCTGTGAAGGATCGCGGCGGCGCCGGCAAGGGCTTCACGCACAAGACCGGCGACGTGGTGTCGATTTCCACCCCCGCGCTGGGCACCCTCTCCAACACCGTGCGCCTCGCCACCGAGGCCGCGCCCTGGACCTACGGCACCAGCCACCTGCTGCGCGACCTGGCCAAGGCCGACCTCTTGTAAAGGACATGGCCACCACCAAGGTCAGGGAGATTC
>JAEYYS010000425.1 GCA_023428335.1 Verrucomicrobiota bacterium
GGCGCTGCATGCGCTTCAGGTTGCGGTCCATGATCTCAAAGTAGTCGGCGGTGTCGGAGCAGAGGTACTTGAGGTAGCTGGCATCGAGCTGGACCACGCCGTTGCCGTAGTTGGCGACGCCGTGCAGCTTGTAGATCTTGCGCATGCCGCCGAGCCCCGGCTCCAGCATGGCGCGGGCATGGCCGTCGGTCGGGCGGATTTCCCAGAACTGTTCCGGCCCTGCCTCGCCACCCGCGACAACCAAGGCGCCGGCGGCCAACGCGCCGCGCAGGGCGATGCCGGCCTGCGGCGGAAGGGCATCGTCGCGCAGCAGGCGCAACTCGCGCAGGCGGGTGGCACTGTCATCGCTGTCGCTCCACTTCGGCAGGAAATCGCGGGTGAAAAGCGCGCCGAGTTCGGCCTCAAGCGCGCCGCTGAGGGCCGCGCGCCAGAGCTGGCGTTCGGCCACCGCCGCCGCCGTGACGCCCTCGGCCGGCACGACGCGCAGTTCATCCTGCAGGAGGTCCACGGCAAGGCCAAAGCCGGGCACATCGGCGGGCAGGAAGGTGGAGACGACCGCGAGGCGCGGGCGCGCCGGATAGAAGCGCAGGCCGTCGAGGTCATTGACCGCGGGTGTGACAAAAAGATCGGCGAGGATGGCCAGGCTGCGCCAGACACTGGCCTGCAGATCCTGGAACGAGCCGGCGGCCACCGCTTCTTCGCCACCCTTCTCCTGGCGCTCGGCCAGCAGCTCGATGAGCAGATTCTCGGTCATCGCCGCCCATGCACCCGGATCATGGGCGCCGTGGTAGGTGTGGATGAGGTGGCTGGCACCGAGGGCGGCGGCCAGTTCGCCTGCCTGCGCGGGACGCAACTTGACCTTCATCTCCTCGGGATGGCCGGCAGTCTCCCAGGCCAGACGCGCGGCAGCCGGCAGGCGATCGAAGAGCAGCCGGCGCTGGCGCAGAGGCTCGGCGCCGGGCGCCTCGGACTCGATCTCCAGGACCAGGCCCGCCAATTGACGCTGGGCCCCTTCCGCGACGGGCTTGTCATCGCCAAAGGACAGCGCATTGAGCGCGCCCCCCAGACCGCCGCCTCCGGCCGGCTTCGCCCCGGCCTCGCCAAAGGCGATGGCGGAACCGGCAAGCGTTTGACCGCCAAAGCGCAGGGCCGGCGTGTAGCTGTCGACCCCTAGGGCGCTGCCAAGCACGCCCGCAAGTCCGGCGCCCTGGCCTTCGGCACTGCGGCCAAGTACGACGACCGAGCTGGCCGCCTCCACGGCGCTGACGCGGTGCTCGAGCGCGACCTCGCGACGCAGCAAGTCGCCCTCGGCGATTTCAGCCACCACGCGAAACACCAGCATCTGCAGGCGATCTTCCGGGATTTCGTCGAAGGTCTCTTCCGCTTCACCGACCCCCTCGCCGGCACGCGCCTCGCGCCGGCTGGGATCCAGGGCCTGCCAGCCATTGTCGCCCTCCAGCTCGACCCACCAGTGATCGAGCAGATCGGTCACGGCCGCCGCACGCAGGGCTCCGGTGTCCAACGTCTCGCTCAAGGGCGCGAGGGCGACGGCACGCAGGGGCGCGTGGGCGGCGGCGGCACGACGGCCGATGGCCTCGACCAGCGGACTGGCCGCCGGCAGCAACGCCGGCTCGGTCGTGAGACGCTCCAGCCAGGCGACCGCCTGCTCCTCGGTCACGGTCGCCCGCGCCAGCCTTGCCGACCGCTCCTGGCGGCGCAGCAGTTCCAGCAGCAAGGCGGCGCGATCCAGGCTGTTGCCGGCTGCCGCACGCAGGCAGCCCTCGGCACCGCGCAGGGACCCGGGGTAGGCCTGCAGGGCAATCTTGTCGCGCACGAAGGCAAAGGCGGCCTCGGCCGTGCCCAGACGCTTGGCCAGGGCTTCCAGGCTTTCGATGGCAGGCAGGGCCTCGCCCAGTTGACCAAAGCGCGCCTCCAGGGCGGGTGCGACGGCCAGCGCTTCCGTGGCCGGGGCGACGGGAGCCGCGTCGGGTGCAGGCAACGCCAGCGGATGAGCGGCCAGGCAGGGCAGCGTGGCAACGAAGGGGAGGAACCAGGGTTTCATGGGAATCAGGGTTGGCCGAGGGTGAGGGTGACCGCGTCGTCGTTGGGCACGGTGACGCGCTGGCTGAGACCGCCGGCGTGCGACGTGTGAACCGTGTAATCACCGGACGGCAGCTCGATCTCGTCGCCACCGACCGTGCCGCGGGCGACCACTGAGCCGCTGGCATCCTTGACTTCAAACGGCACGGCCAGGGCCTGGCGCAGGGCCGGCGCGAGGTCCTCGGCCCCCGCGGCAAAAAAGGCGCCGCCACCGAGTTCGGCCAGGCGCTCAAACGAGGCTTTCAAACCGGCCTGATCGAGGGCAAAGCCGACGATGTTGACACGCACATCAAGCCCCTTGGCACGCAGGTCGACCACTGCCTGCTCGGGATTGCCGCCGCAGGTCTCCTCGCCGTCGGTCAGCAGCAGCACCAGCTTGGGGCCCTGGATGCCGGCAAGGTCCTTGGCCGCCGCCTCCAGCGAAGCGCCAATCGGGGTCTTCGACAGGTTGACCGGCTGAATGGCGGCAATGGCCGACTCCAACGTCGCGCGGTCGAGCGGACCCACCGGAATGCGCAGCACGCTTTCACAACTGCCCGGCCCGCCCTCACCAAAAACGCGCAGGCCGACCTTCAGGTTGTCGGGCAGCGCCTCGTGCAGCACGGCGGTCAGGGTCTCGCGCGCCACCTCGATGCGGCGTTTGCCCTGCAGTCGCTGCAGCATCGAGCCGGAAGCGTCGAAGATGATCAAAGCCGCACCCGGCTCCGCCACCGGTGCACCCTCGGCCAATTCCACGCGCAGGCGGCCCGGCTTGATGGCTTCCATCTCCAGGAGGACCTCGCCGCGGCGATCGGCCGCCGTGATGTCCGTGGTGGCAGCGGCAGGCCGATAACCCGGCTTGACCGCCTCGACGTACACCAGGCCCGCCGGCACCTTTTTCAGCAGCACCTGCCCGGCCGCATCGGTGACACCTTCCGACAGTGCCGAGGTCACCTGCACACCCGGCACCGGCTCCTGGCTGACGCGGTCGACCGTCTTCACCAGCACTTCCACCGGATGCAGGATCTTCGGGTTCACCAGCACGCGCACAAAATCGAGCGCGTAACCGTCCGGCACACCGCTGTCTGGATCATCGATCTTCAGCGTCACCTTGCCATCGGCCAGGTCACCGTGATGCTCGGGATCAAGCCGGAAGCTGATCAGCTTGCCGACCGGTCCCGTCTGATCCACCACCTTCAGCAGACGCTCCAGGCGGCGCAGTGGCCGACCGTCCAGGCTGACCTGGAAGGTCGACTCGAAACGCGGCGACTGAAAATCATCGATGAACACCTGGACCAGGACCTCACGAACGCTGGCCGGCATCGCCCCCAGTTCGATCTCGATCGGTCGCACAGCATTGTCCGGCCGGGCGGTCTGAGAATAGCCATCGCCCATGGCCTCCTCCTTCAGGGGATACGTCACGCCCGCGCCGACCATGATGCGATCAGTGCCGGCAGGATCGGTGTCCTTGGCTTCCCAAGGGAAGGGGTGCGGTTCCGTCTGCGCGCCGGTGAAAGGGTCCAATTTCTCCTCGCCCCAGCCGAAGCCGAGATTGTCGACGTCACCAATTCGCACCACGAGGTCGCCCTCCGGGCCGTTTTCCACCCTCTCATAAGAAAGACTCCACGCCGGATCCACCGCCTGCAGCACCGGCAATCCGATCACCATCGCCCAAACAAGCTTTTTGAGAAAATGCGTCATGCAGCGCCCATCAATCCGATTTGCCAACGCCTGTCAAGACTGGCCGGGTTGCAAAAATGCCGAAAATTTCCACCCTCCAACCCTAGGCGATATGTCCGATTTCTTACAATCCTTGTCCGTGCGCCCGGGCAATCCTCCGCGTTTCTTGAAATCACATGATAGCGCTGCGTTCCTTGTTCCTTGTCTTCGGCCTTGCCTCCCTTACCCAAGCCGGTCCGGTGCGTGTGCTCTACCTCGACGCCACCGGCGCCGAGCAAAGCGCGCCCGGTCCGCTGCATGCCGCCATGCGCGATCTCGGCCGCGATGCCATCTGGTTCGACTACTCCCGGGAACCCGTGGCGGCAGACTATGATGTGACGCTGACCCCGTCGGACCTATTGGACAAGTCCGACCCGTCCGACTTGAAGGCCCATCTTCTGGCCAAACTCTCTCCCGAACGCCGCGCCGCCTACGAGGCCTTCCTCGCTCAGCGCGAGCCCGAACGGCGCGAACCACATCCGCAGGTGGCCAACTACGAAAAGCGCCCCGAGCCGCTCACCTTCCAGCACCCGTTCTCGCCCAAGGGCAGCCTGGAGCGCACCCAGGTGCCGGCCGACCTGGAACTGAAACTGTTTGCCGCCGAACCCGACATCGCCAAACCGATCGCTTTTGCCTGGGACGAACGCGGCCGCTGCTGGGTGGTTGAGACGCGCGACTACCCGCACGGCGTCAGCGACAGCGGCGAGGGCCAGGACAGCATCAAGATTTGCGAGGACACCGACGGCGACGGCCGGGCCGACAAGTTCACGGTCTTTGCCGACAAACTCAACCTGCCCACGGGCATCGTCTTTGCCCGCAAGGGGGTCATCGTCGCCGCGCCGCCCAAGTTTCTCTACCTGGAGGACCGCGATGGCGATGACGTCGCCGATGTGCGTGAAACCGTCATCGACGGCTGGGGCGTCAAGGACACCCACGCCCAGGCCAGCAACCTGCACTACGGTTTCGACAACTGGATCTATGGCTGTGTCGGTTACTCCGGCGTGCAGGCCGAGGTGGCTGGCCAGATGCACCAGTTCGCCATGGGCGTGTACCGCTTCAAGCCCGACGGCAGCGCCCTCGAATTCCTGCACCAGTTCACCAACAATGCCTGGGCGCAGAGTTTCAACCTCGCCGGCGATGTCTTTGGCGGCACCGCCAACGGGGCCCCGCTGTTCTTCGGCGGCATTCCGGCCACCGCCCACCCCGCGGGCAGCCGCGGCCTGACCGCCAAGAAGATCAACGTCGTCGACACCTGTCACACGATCACCCCGAACTTCCGCCAAGTCGATGTCTTCGGCGGCTACACCGCCGCCTGCGGCAGCGCCTTCATCGACAGCCCCGCCCTGCCCAAACGCTTTCAGGGCATGGCCATGGTCTGCGAGCCGACGATGAAGGTGGTCGCCCTCATGGACGTGCGCCCCGACGGCGCCGGCTGGAAGGCGCTCGACGCCTACAACCTCTACGCCAGCACCGACGAATGGAATTCGCCGGTCTATGCCGAGGTCGGTCCCGACGGCGCGATCTGGGTGGCCGATTTCCAGAATTTCATCATCCAGCACAACCCAACGCCCAGCCTGGAACGCGGCGGCTTCGTCGCCACCACCGGCGTCGGCGGCGCCCATGAGAACGACCTGCGCGACCACCACCGCGGCCGCATCTACCGGATCGTCGCCAAGGGCGGTACGCCAGTGGCGGTTAAACCCGCGGACACGCTGTATGGCCGACTGTTGCAGCAGCAGCGCCTCGTCGCCGGCTCGGAAAAGTCCGATCCATCCGAGCTGCCGGACCTCCATGCCCTCTGGGTCCAACAGGCCCGCGGCACACTCGACGCTCCAACCCACCGGGCCGCCCTCATCGCCAAGGACGCCGAGCTCCGCCGCAACGCCATCCGCGCCCTCGGCCGCGACAAGCCGTCGCAGGACCTCTTCTTTGGCTCCGGCGTCATCAGCGATCCCGATCTGCAAACGCGTCTCGCCGCCTTCGTCAAGCTGGCCGACTTCCCCACCACCCCTGAGATTCAGACCCTGGTGAAAAAGCTCGCCGGCGATCCGGTGGTCAAAGGCGACGAATGGCTGGCCGAGGCCGCCAAGCTGCTCGGCAGGAAGCACCAGGCGCTGAACTACCGCGAGGGCCCCAACCTGCTGCCCAACCCCGGCTTCGAAGAACTGGCCGGCGACGGCAAAACGCCCACCGGCTGGAAACGCCGCGACTACGGCCAAAAGCCCGGCAATGCCGGCGCGCAATGGGGCATCGTCATCGACCCGAAGATGGTGCACAGCGGCCGGCACGGCTTCCGTGTCATCACCCGCGATGAAGGTGACACCAGCTTCTTTGCCGATGTGCCGCTGAAACCCAACACCGAATACAAACTCAGCGCCTGGATCAAAACCCACGCCTTCCGCGGCAAGGCCAGCCTGAACGACCCCATCGGCCGCGCCGAGACCTCTCCAAAACTCTCCCGCAGTCAGGACTGGACCGAGGTGGAAGTCCTCTTCAACAGCAAGGACCGGCCAAAGGCCAGCATCAACCTGCTGCAGGTCGGCAAGGGCGACACCTACTTCGACGACGTCAAACTCTGCGAACTCATTGTCGAAAGCGAGGAAGACGCCGGCCAGCTCGCGGGCGACGCCACGCGCGGCGGAAAAATCTTCTGGGATCACCCGGTCGCCGCCTGCAAAAACTGCCACCTGCTCGGCGGCCAGGGCAGCGCCGTCGGCCCGGCCCTCGACCGCATCGCCGCACGCAAGGATGCCGCCTACCTGATGGAGTCGCTGGTCAACCCCAACGCCCGCCTGGCCGAAGGCTACACCGCCACGCCGATCAGCCCGATGCCGCCGATGAACCTCATCCTGAAACCCCAGGAATTGGCCGACATCCTGGCCTTCCTGCAGTCGCTGCGCGAGTGAGGCCGGACCCGTTCGGGCGTGGCGACGAAGAGACGCTCCGCATGCGGCGTGCGAAATCCCCGCCGTGGGCAGCGTATGACTGCCACTCATGAGACTGGTCCTCCGCGCCGCCGCCCTGCTGTCCCTCGCCGCCT
>JAEYYS010000471.1 GCA_023428335.1 Verrucomicrobiota bacterium
CCTCTGCGCTCCCTGCCACACGCTCTCCGCCCTGCCGAGCCTCCGCTCTCCTCAATGACAGCAGCTCGGCACTGTCGCACCGCTGAAGTCGAGGGTGCCGCGCAGGCGCCAGGCCAGCAGCACGGCCGTGCCCAGGGCGAGGCCGCGCTGGAGGCGGCTCAGGGCGACGGGCGAAAGCACTCCCCCCAGCCGGTGCAAACCGGTCTGCGCCAGCCAGAGCAGCGGCAGGGTGCCCAAGCCAAAGGCCACGGTGAAACCCGCCCCCTTGAGCGCCGAGCCATTGGCGAGTGCCAGGCCAAAGATCAGGTAGAGCGGCCCGCAGGGCAGCAGCGGCGTCGCCAGACCGAGCAGGCCGGAGCGCGGACCGCTCTTCAGGCGAAAAGCCGCCGCCTGCAGACGGCGCAATGGCCGCGCCAGAAAGCCCGGCTTGGGCAGCCGCTGGTCGAGCCCCAAACCCACAATCGCAAAGGCCAGCACCATCAGCCAGGGCAGCACGAGACCGGCGCCCTGTTGGAAAAAGCCCAGCGGCAGCACACCCACCGCCCCGGCCAGCGCGCCCACCAGGCCGTAGGCCAACAGCCGGCCGGCATGGTACAGACCGGTGTCGCGGAAAAACACCGCCGAGCCGGGCGTGGCACTGACCGCCCACGAACAGGACAGCGGCCCGCACATGCCGACGCAGTGCACGCTGGTGACCAGACCAGCGAGGAAGGCGGCGGCACTGGTGTCGATCGGCATCATCGGACGGCGGCGGGCAGGTTTTCCAGGGGCACGGTCGGCGGCTGGTTGGCCAGGGCAATGCGGAGGAAGCAGACCCACGCGGTCAGGAAGACCGCGACCAACAGCACAACCCACAACCAGGGCTTACTGGACAAAATCTCGCGGATTGAGCGGAACATCGGATTTGAGGCGTGGGTCGGGCCCGAGAAACTCCATGACCCGCGTTTCCATGCTGGCACCACTGGCGGTTTCGATGACCTTGACCTGAAGCTTGAAAGGCCCGGTGAAGGCGGCTTCGGGCAGCGACAGCACCAGCGTCTTCTGCTCCTCGCCCATCGCCTCCAGGCGCAACTCCTGTTCGGCACCGGCGACCTGCAAGCCGGCCGGCACGGCACCCGTCAATTCAAGCTTGTAGGTCGAGGGCGCGTTGCGCTTGTTGATGACCCGCACCAGGAACTGGTTGCGCACCACGCCGTCGGCCACGTAATAGGGCGCGCCGACCATGCGCACCACGCTGGCACGCAACGGCTCAATGCGCGAAACGGCGAACAGGAAGACCGCCGCGCCGGCGAGCAGGATGGCCGAATAAAACACCGTGCGCGCCCGCACCAGCTTCGTGCGACCGCCATGCAGGCCGGCGTGCGAGTCGTAGCGCACCAGGCCGGTCGGCCGCTTGAGCTTGAGCATGATGTCGTCGCAGGCATCAACGCAGGCGGCGCAGCCGATGCACTCGAGCTGCAGACCCTGGCGGATGTCGATGCCGGTCGGACAAACCTGCACGCAGCGGCGACAGTCGACGCAGTCACCGCTCGTCGTGCCGGCCTTGCCGCGCGGCTCGCCGCGGCGTTTGTCGTAGCCGATCACCACGGAATGGTCATCGGTCAGCGCCGACTGCAGCCGACCGTAGGGGCAGAGAATGATGCAGAACTGCTCGCGGAACCAGCTGAAGGAAAAGTACAAACTGCCGGTCAGAAAGACCACCACCCCGAAGGCCAGCGCATGCTCCTGCGGCGAGCGCTGCATCATGGCATAGAGCCCGCGGATCGAGACAAAGTAGCTGAGGAAGACGTGGGCGATGAGCGCCGAAACGAGCAGGAAGAGGGCGTGCTTGAACACGCGCCGGGCGACCTTGCCACCCGTCCACGGCGCCTTTTCCAGCCGCCGCCGAGCCGACGCATCGCCGTCAATCCAGCGCTCGATGCGCCGGTACACGTGCTCCAAAAAAACCGTGTACGGGCAGGTCCACCCGCACCAGACACGCCCGAACAGGGAGGTGACAAAGAACAGGGCAAAGGCCAGACCGGTGATGAGGAAGAACCCCACCCACAGATCCTGCGCCGCCAGGGTCAGGCCGAAGAAGTGAAAGCGCCGCGTCTGCACGTCAAGGAAGACAGCCGGGAAGCCATTGACCGGGATCCACGGCAAGGCGACGTAGATGACCAGCAGCAGCAGGGCCGACCACCGGCGCCAGCGCGTGAAGCGCCCCTGCACATCGGCCGGATGCACGAACTTCCGGGAGCCATCGGCATTGATGGTGGAAAGCGTCGTCAGGGTCGGCGTGTTCATCGCGGCGGCTCGCCACACTAGACCACGGCCTCGGCAAATCTCCACCCTCGTTGCGAACTCGGGCGCAGATTTTGTGTTCAGCCCCGTTCAGTCCGCCGCCAGTTCGTCGACATGCGCCACGACCGCCCTGGCGAGCCCGTCCAGGTGATAGCCGCCCTCCAGCGCGGAAACCAGCCGACCTTCACACAGGCTGTCGGCCACCTGCCTCAGCAGCCGGGTCAGGCGCACGAAGTCGGCGTCGGTGAGCCGAAAGCGGCCGAGCGGATCGTTTTCACGCGAGTCAAACCCGGCCGAAATCAGGATGAGATCGGGTTTGAACGCCTCGAGGGCGGGCAGCAGCCGCTCCTCGAAGGCGGCACCGATTTCCTGGATGCCGGCGCCGGCGGCCAGCGGGCAGTTGAGGGTCGTGCCTCGCCCCCTGCCCTCCCCCGTCTCGGCCGCATCGCCGGTGAAGGGATACCAGGGCGACTGATGAGTGCTGAAGAACAGCACGCTGCCGTCGTCGTAGAAGAGGTCCTGGGTGCCGTTGCCGTGGTGCACATCCCAGTCGACGATGGCGATCTTGTCCGCGCCGTGCCGGCGCTGCGCGTGGCGGGCGCCGAGGGCGACGTTGTTGAAAAAGCAGAAGCCCATGCCCTGCTCGGCGCGGGCATGATGCCCGGGCGGGCGCACGGCGCAGAAGGCGCGCCGATGCACGCCGGTCATGACCGCGTCAACCGCCCCCAGCACACCGCCGGCCGCGTGCAGCGCGGCCTCCAGGGAGCGCGGGCCAAACTGGGTGTCGCCCGTGCTCAAGGTGCCGTGGCCGGCGGCGGTCTCCCGGCGCACGAGTTCGAGGTATCGACGCGGGTGGCAGCGTTCCAGTTCCGTCCATTCGGCCGGGCGCGACGGCAGGGCGGGCAGTCGCTCGGTCAGCCCGGCCTCGGCCAACGCACGTGTGACGGCGGCGTGGCGCGCGGGATTCTCGGGATGACCGGGCCCAGTGTCGTGGGCGGCAAAGACAGGATCCTGAAAAAGGCCGGTGCTCATGTGGAGAAGACGTTGAAGGCAGGCTCAAAATGCCGGAAGAGAGGGCACCGGGAAAGTTTTTCCGCACCATGCCTCTCCCCCTGGATGCCCCGCTCGACGCCGTGCCCGGCCTGCCGGCGCGCGTGCTGAAGTCGCTCGCCAAGGAAGGCGTCGACCGCGTCGCCCAGGTCGTCGAATGGCTGCCCTTCCGCCACGAGGATCGTCGCCAAGCCGGTGCCGCGGTCTTTCAACCCGGGCTGGAACCGGTCTGCCATCAGGTGCGCGTGCTCAAGGCAAGCAGCCGTTTCTTCGGTCGCCGCCGCGGCGCGGGTGTCTTCGAGGCACAGGTGGAACCCCTGGCCGGCGGCGCCCTCGGCGCGCAGCTGACCCTGCGCTGGTGGAACATGGCCTTCCTCAGCCGCGTCATCGCCGAGGGCCAGGAACTCGCCGTCTTCGGCCGCATCAAGGAGTTCAAGGGACGCCTGTCGATGGACCATCCCGAGTACGAGGTGCTCGGCGGCGAAGACGAGCCGGGCATCCACACCGGCCGTCTGACCCCGGTGTACCGCCTGCGCGCCGGCATCACCCAAAAGGCCCTGCGCACCGCGGCCTGGCACGTGCTCCAGTCGCTGGGCCCGGACTTCACCCCGGACCTGCTGCCGGTGCCGCGCGCGGACAGCGAGTTCGCCGGCTGGAATCGCGCGCGCGCCCTGCGCGCCGTCCACTTCGCCACCGGCCCCGAGGAACTGACCCTCGCGCGCCGCTACCTCGCCCTCGAGGAGTTTTACGGCTACCAACTGCGCGTGGTCCGGCGCCGGCGCGCGCTCACCAACGCGGGCGGCATCGCCCAGCCGGCCGGTGAACTGGCGGCGCGCTTTGAGGCGGCCCTGCCCTTCCCGCTCACCGGCGCGCAGCGGCGCTGCCTGGAGGAGATCCGCCGCGCCATGGCCTCGCCAGCTCCGATGAACCGACTGCTCCACGGCGATGTTGGCAGCGGCAAGACCGTGGTCGCTCTCGCGGCCATGCTCGGCGCCGTCGAAAACGGTCGCCAGGCCGCCCTGATGGCGCCCACGCAAATCCTCGCCGAACAGCATTTCCGCACCGCCCAGGCCTGGCTGGAACCGCTCGGCCTCGGCGTCGCCCTGCGCACCGCCGCGCGCTCCGACGACGGCGCCGGTTTCTTCACCGACCGCCGCGCCGACGTCGTCATCGGCACGCACGCCCTGCTGCATGACGAGGATCTGCTGCACAACCTCGGCCTGGTGGTGATCGACGAGCAGCACAAGTTTGGCGTCGCCCAGCGCGCGCGCCTGATCCAGAAGGGCCGCACCCCCGACGTGCTGGTGATGACCGCCACCCCCATCCCGCGCACGCTGACACTGACGATCTACGGCGACCTCGATGTCTCGACGATCGACGAGCGGCCGCGCGCGCGCGGCAAGGTCGTCACCCGCGTGCGCCCGGCGGCGAAGCAGGACGAGGCGGCAAAGTTCCTGCTCGAACAGCTCGAACAGGGTCGCCAGGCCTACCTGGTCTACCCGCTCATTGAGGAGTCGGAAAAACTCGACGTCACCGCCGTCACCAAGGGCTGCGCCGAATGGACGAAACGGCTGCCGCATTTTCAAACCGGCCTGCTGCACGGCCGCATGAGCGCGGAGGAGAAGGAGCAGGTCATGCGCGACTTCCGCGCCGGACGCATCGAGGTGCTGGTCTCGACGACCGTCATCGAGGTCGGTGTCGACGTGCCCAACGCCAGCGTCATGTTCATCCATCATGCCGAACGCTTTGGCCTCGCCCAGCTGCATCAGTTGCGCGGCCGCGTCGGCCGCGGCCCGCATGCCTCCTACTGCGTGCTTTTCGTCAAGGACGGCGACGACGAGGCGAAGGAGCGCCTGGCCATCCTGGAGCAGACCGACGACGGCTTCCGCATCTCCGAGGAGGACCTGCGCCGGCGCGGGCCGGGCGACCTGCTCGGCCGTGCCCAGAGCGGCCAGGCGCCGCTGCAGTTCGCCGAGATGCTGGCCGACACCCGTCTCGTCCGCCTGGCACGCCGCTTGGCGGAAAAGGCCCTCGACGCCGATCCGCAGCTGCAGGCACCGCGCTTCGCCGGCGTGCGCGCCTTTGTCTTTGGCGACGACACCCCGCGCGCGGTGATGCAGTGAGGGCGCGCTACTCCATGGCCACGTCGTCCTTGCGCGGCGTGAAGTACTCGAAGTAGCCGATCATCATCTCGTCGTGGGTCTGCGGTCCCCAGCGCACGGTCTTGTCCGGGTCGGGATTGGCGGGGTTGCCGGCGCTGTTGTCGAACACCGCGGTCAGGCGCACGCGACTGCCGGCGGGCAGGAACTTCGTCTGTGCGTAATCGTAGCGCAGCTGCCAATTGAAGTCATAGCGCGGGATGTCGAGCAGCACCTCGGCTTCACCGCCGCCGGGTGGCAGCACCTCGAACTTGAAGGCCCGGCCGCGCACATGCATGTGGGCCATCAGCCCGGTGAGGTTCATGGGGAACGGCACCGACTGTTCCTTGACCTCGACATGCCGGGCCGCATGAGGCGGGATGTTCAGGCGCGCGTGCGCCACCGCTGCGGTGTGAACAACATAGCGCGGCGGTTCCTTGGCGAAGTGCAGGCCCAGCCGCAGCTGGTCGCGGGTGGCGCGACCATTCGGCGTGTAGTGGATCTGGAAGCTGACCGTGGCACCGGCCGGCAGCTTTTTGGCGAAGCCGGACGGGTAGGCATGATGGGTGTTGCCGGGCACGTAGGCGGCCCAGTACCCCTCCGAGCCCTCGCCGCGGTCGCGCACCCGTGTGCCCTTTTCATGGACCTGGACAATGACATGATGCACGACGCTGCGGTCGGTCGGCAGGATCTCATAGGCGCGCACCCAGCGATCCTCGGCGAAGTTAGTCGGCACGGTGACAAACTGGTAGGGCATGGTGCCCTCGGCCTTGATGGCAATCGGCGCGGTCAACTGCACGATGGCATCCGGCGCACCCAGCTCCCACTCGGCGGGAAACCGGCGCGGCAGCGGGGCGTCGGCCGGGTTGCCGCGCGGGCGGTCACCCGCCAGCCAGGCGAGCAATTCTGCTTTATCCCGCTCCGGCAAGGCAGCGTCATTGCTCCACGGCGTAGCACCTCCCTCCGGCGGTGGCGCGGCAAACCAGGGCGGCATGACACCGCGCTCGATCTGGCGACGGATCATGCCGGCGTTCTCGACCACATCCTCGTAACTTTCCAGACTGAACGGACCCACGCCGTCGCGGCGGTGGCACTCCACGCAATGGGCCTGCAGGATGCGCTCGATCTGGTGGTGGTAGGTCAGCCCAACCGCTGCAGCCGTTGTGGTCGCAGGCCGTTGATCCAGCGCGCAACCGGGTGCCGTCGTCGCCGCCACCTCGGGAGCACCGCCACTGAGCAGAGCGGCCACCGCCTCGCGCAGGTAATGCCGGCTCGCCTGTTCCTTCGCGTAGCCTAGCCCGTACTGGTCGTTGACCGCGCCGCGATAGACCAGCGTGCGGGCGGCATCGACCAGGAAACACTCCGTGGTCGTGGTCGCCGCCAGGGCCGTGGCGATGGCACCGTCGCGATCGTGCACCACCGGCGCCTGCAGGCCGTGGGCAGCCGCGAAGGCGCGGATGTCTTCCGCCGACTCCGCCGCCACGGGGCAGACCAGCAGCAGACGCAGGCCCTGCGCCTCGAACTGCTTTTCCAGCCGGGCCAGTTCAGGGCCGAGCTTGCCACTGATCGGGCAGGTGGCGCCAAAGAAGGCGAACACCAGACCACGTGCCCCTTGCAACCGCACCGACAGCAAGGCCTCACGCCCCTCAAGCTCGCGCAGGGCCAGATCGGGCAGCCGCCGGCCGATGCCGTGCTC
>JAEYYS010000018.1 GCA_023428335.1 Verrucomicrobiota bacterium
CAGTATGGCCATGACAAGGGTTTCTGGGAGGCCTATGCCGCCTGGCTCGGCCTCTGGCCCAAGGAAATCAACCGCTCGCGCGCCGAGTTCGCCGCCGACGCCAAGGAAACCGCCGTGCGCCTGCCCGGCACCGCCCTGGAGGTGACCGTGCGCCGCAGCGAGGGCGACCAGGCGGAGCTGCTGCCGCTGGCCGGCACCGACCTGTCCGGCTGGCGCGCGCGCCTGATCACGCCCGACCAGCAAAAGCTCGCCTGGGAACAGGCCAACCCCGGCCTGAGCCTCGACACCCCGCAGCCCTACGTGGCGCTGATCTACCAGCCCAAGTTCGCCGGCGTGCTGCAGGGCAACCTCGGCGAATCGACCCGCTATTCCGAGCCGGTGTGGACGATGATGCAGCGGCGCTTCCCGATCTCGCTGTTCTACGGCCTCGCCTCGCTGGTCATCACCTACCTCGTCTGCGTGCCGCTCGGCGTGCTCAAGGCCATCAAGCACCGCACGCCGCTCGACACCGCCACCTCGGTCGTCATCTTCTTTGGCTACGCCATCCCCGGCTTCGTGCTCGGCGTCTTCCTCATGGTCTTCCTCGCCGCGCGCCTGCGCTGGTTCCCGCTCGAAGGCTTCGTCAGCCCCGAGTTCGATGAGCTGGGCTTCTTCGCCAAGATTGCCGACCTGCTCCACCATGCGGTGCTGCCACTCACCTGCTACCTCGTCGGCAGCTTCGCCAGCCTGACCCTGCTGGTGAAAAACAACCTGCTCGACCAGCTCGCCAGCGACTACGTGCGCACGGCGGTCGCCAAGGGCCTGCCCTTCCGCCAGGCGGTCGTCCGCCATGCCCTGCGCAACGCCTTCATCCCCGTCGCCGCCACCATGGGCCAGGCCCTGACGGTGCTGGTCGGCGGCAGCTTCCTCATTGAGCGCATCTTCGACATCGATGGCTTCGGCCTCATGGGCTTCAACGCCCTGCTCGAAAAGGATTACCCCATCGTCATGGGCACGGTCGCCCTCGGCGGCCTGCTGCTCATGCTCGGCAACGTGCTCTCCGACCTCATCACCGCGCGCCTCGATCCGCGCATCCGTTTCCAATGAACCGCAAGCTCGCCCTCGCCGCCCTGCTGCTCGGCGCGCTCGCCATCGTCGGAGAGCTCGCCGGCCTCGACCTGCCCAGCGTCAGTTGGTTCTTCTCGATGGGCCCCGCCTTCGGCTGGACCGCCTCCGCCCTGCTGCTCGCCGGCGGCGCCGCCGCGCTCGCCTGCCTCCCCGCCGAGATCCGCTGGACACCGGTCACCCTGCAGCGCTTCCGCCGCTTCCGCAGCATCCGCCGCGGCTGGTGGTCGTTCTGCCTGCTGCTCGGCCTCGCGGGTCTCGCCCTGCTCGACCAGGCCCTGGTCGGCCGCCGCGCCCTGCTCGTCCGCCACGAGGGCCAAACCTACTTCCCCGCCTTCGTCAAACAGCGCTACCCCGCCAGCACCTTCGGCCAGCCGGGCGAGGGCGAGGCGAACTACCGCGAGCTGCAAAAGCGTTTCGCCGCCGACGGCAAGGGCTTCGTGCTCATGCCGCTTGTGCCCTGGGATCCGGTGCTCGATTCCGACACCCAGCAGAGCCTGACCCTCGAGCAGCGCGACGGCCGCTTCTTCGCCCCCGGCAGCGACGAACCCTTCTCCGGCCGCGCCCGCCGCTTCTACGCCGATGCCCCCGAGGCCAAGCACAGCGACCTGCGCCTGCGCAAGGGCCTGCCCGACGGCGAGCTGCTCGGCTACGCCAAAAACGGCGCGCTCGCCGTCTCGGCGATGTACCGCGCCGGCCAGCGCGAGCGCGAACGCTGGACCGGTGAGATGCCGCAGACCGACTGGGAGAAGGCGGCCACCAGCGACCTGCAGGTCGTGCTCTATCCGCCGCTGCCGCCGCTCTGGCACGCCGGCCACTACCTCGGCACCGACAGCAAGGGCTGGGATGTGCTCGCCCACATCTACGGCGGCTGGCAGGTGAACCTCAAGGCCATCCTGCTCTACCTCGCCATCACCTACGGCGTCGGCGTCCTGCTCGGCTCGCTCATGGGCTACGCCGGCGGCCTCTTCGACCTGGCCCTGCAGCGCCTCATCGAGATCCTCGAAAACCTGCCCTTCCTATACCTGATCATGATCGTCGTCAGCATCGTCTCGGTCGCCGAGATGAACCTCGGCATCCTGCTCGGCGTCATCTGCCTGTTTTCCTGGACCGGCATGACCTACACGATGCGCGCGCTCGCCTACAAGGAGAAGGAGCGCGACTACGTCGCCGCCGCCCGCCTGCAGGGTGCCGGCACCTTCCGCATCCTCACCCGCTACCTGCTGCCGAACATGCTCGCCACCCTGGTCACCTACGTGCCCTTCAGCGTCGCCGGCATCATCGCCTCGCTCACCGCCCTCGCCTTTGTCGGCTTCGGCCTGCCGGAAACCTATGCGCAGTGGGGCTGGCTGTTCGACGACGGCATGAACCACCTCAACGCGCTGTGGATCTCGGTGTCGATGTTCACCGTCATGGTCGGCATCCTCCTGCTCGTCACCTTCGTCGGCGAGGCCCTGCGCGAGGCCTTCGACCCGAAAAAATTCAGCACCTACCAATGAGCGCCGCCCCTCCAGCCCCGCGTCCCGCCGGCCGGCTCGCCCTGCTGGGCGCGGTCCTGCTCGCCCTGCCGCTGGCCGCCGCCTTCCCGCCCTACGACGGCACGACCGAGCGCGACGCCTTCTGGGACTTCTACAACCGCAAGGTCCTCACCCAACTGCAGACGCAGGCCGCGGAACTGCCGGAGCAGATCGCCAAAGCCACCAACCCGGAAGAAAAGGCCGCGCTCGAGGCGGAGCTCGCCAAAACCCGCGCGCGCCTGCAGCAGCCGGAATTTTTCACCTTCGCCACCGCCGCCGACGTACCGGCCGATCTCGCCTGGGAAAACGGTCTCGATGAACCGGAGATCGGCGATCCGCAGGCCAAGAAGGGCGGCACGATGCGCCAGTACATCCTGTCGTTCCCGCCCACCCTGCGCATCCTCGGCGAAAACGCCAACAGCTCCTTCCGCGGCTATCACTACGACGACGTCGAGATGAGCCTGATCGGCCTGCATCCCGACACCGGCAAGATGATCCCCGGCATCGCCCGCGAATGGGCCGTGGCGGCCGACAACCGCACGGTCTTCTTCCGCCTCGATCCCGACGCGCGCTGGTCGAACGGCGACCCCATTGAGGCCGACGATTTCTTCCAGCAGTTCTACATGCAGCTCTCAGAGTACCCGAAGAACCCCTTCGGCAACGAGTGGTTCGCCAGCCAGTACACGAACATCACCCGTTACGACGCGCGCACGCTGTCGATCACGCTCGCCGAACCCAAGCTGCTCGCCCCCTACTGGGCCAGCCTGTCGCCGCTCAACCGCCGCTTCTACGCCGAGTTCGGCCCCGACTTCGAGCAGCGCTACCAGTGGCGCTGCCGCCCCACCACCGGCGCCTACGAGATCCGCGAGGACGACATCCACTTCGGCCGCAGCGTCACCCTCAGTCGCGTCAAGGACTGGTGGGCGCGCGACAAGAAATTCTACCGCCACCGCTACAACGTCGACCGCATCGTCTACCGCGTCGTGCGCCTGCAGGAGAAGGTACTGGAACTCTTCCGCCAGGGCGAGCTCGACGTCGAGCAGCTCATGATGGGCATCCCGGAATACTGGTACGAAAAGCTCGAGATCCCCGAGGTGCACAAGGGCTACATCCACAAGGCGAAGTACTACAACGTCTGGCCCGGCTCGCAGGCCGGTCTCTGGCTCAACACCGCGGTGCCGCCGCTCGACAACCGCGAGCTGCGCCTCGGCCTGTGTTATGCGACGAATTTCCAGAAGGTGATCGACTTCGACCTGCGCGGCGATTTCTCACGCCTCAACAGTTTCTCGGAAGGCTACCCGCTGCTCGGCGATCCGCCCATCCAGGCCCGGCCCTACGATCCCGCCAAGGCGCGCGAGCACTTCGCCAAGGCCGGCTACACCCAGGCCGGGCCCGACGGTGTGCTGATCAACGCCAGGGGCGAACGCCTGTCGCTCACCATCACCCATCGCAAGGTCGAGATCGTTCAGAAGGTCATGCAGCGCCTCAAGGAGGAGGCCCTCAAGTGCGGGCTCGAGTACAAGCTCGAAGGCATCGACAGCACCGCCTACTTCCAGAAGGTCACCCAGAAGAAACACCAGCTGGCGTCGGTCGCCTTCAGCGTCACCCCCCCCTTCCCCGACCACTACCAGTCCTGGCACTCTAAGGACGCGCGCCAGGAAGACGGCTCGCCCAAGCCGAACACCAACAACCTCACCTGCTTTGCCGATCCGCGCATGGACCAGTTCTGCGAGGCCGAACGCGCGGCGACAACGATCGAGCAGATGCGCCAGGCCTCCTGGGGGGCCGACCAGATCATCCATGATGAGGCGGCCTGGATCCCCGGTTACGACCAAAACTACTGGCGTGTCGCCTACTGGCGCTGGGTGCGCTGGCCGGAGGGCAGCTTCAACGTCGCCGTCAGCGAACTGCCCATGTCCAACCATGTCCACTGGATCGATGAAGCCCTCAAGGAGGAAACCCTGCAGGCCATGAAGGACGGCCGCGAGTTCCCCGAGACCGATCTCGTCTTCGATCAGCACCTGACGAAGGGAGGCGAGCCATGAGTGAACCCCTGCTCGATGTGCGCGGCCTCGGCGTCGGTTTCCAAACCGACGACGGCCTGCTCACCGCCGTCGATGACGTCAGCTTCAGCCTCGAACGCGGCCGCACCCTCGGCCTGGTTGGCGAGAGCGGCTGCGGCAAAAGTGTCACCGCCCGCGCCCTGATGCGCCTGCTTGAGCATCCCTCCGGCCGCGTCCTGCGCGGCGAGGTACGGCTCGACGGGCGCGACCTGCTGCAGCTGCCCATCGAGGCGATGCGACAGGTGCGCGGGCGCGAGATCGCCATGATTTTCCAGGAACCGATGACCGCCCTCAACCCGGTGCACCGGGTCGGCCGGCAGATCGTCGAAAACCTGCTCCTGCATGAAACGCTCAGCCCGCAGGCCGCCCTCAGGCGCGCGGTCGAGCTGCTCGACTGGGTCGGCATCCCGGCGCCGGACCGGCGCATCGACGAGTACCCGCACCAGCTCAGCGGCGGCATGCGCCAGCGCGTCATGATCGCCATGGCGCTGTCCTGCAATCCCAAGGTGCTCATCGCCGACGAGCCGACCACCGCCCTCGACGTCACCGTGCAGGCGCAGATTCTCGACCTCATCCGCCGCCTGCAGAAGCAGACCGGCATGGCCGTCCTGCTCATCACCCACGACCTCGGGGTGGTCGCCGAAACCTGCGATGAGGTCGCCGTCATGTACGCCGGCCGCCTTGTCGAGCGCGCCGAGGTGCACGAGCTGTTTGCCCATCCCCTGCATGCCTACACCCAGGGCCTGCTGGCCAGCATCCCGCAGCCGGGTGCCACTCCCAAGACACCCCTGCGCACGATTCCCGGCCAGGTGCCCGGCTTGGCGGCCTTCCCCTCGGGCTGCCGGTTTGCCGAGCGCTCGGGACACACCCACAGCGAACTCCAGACCACCGTCCGACCGCCTTTCGTTGAACTGCGGCCCTCCCATCTTGTCGAAAACTGTCCCCTGTGCGTTGGCGACAGCGCCGCCCGCACGACCGAACCCACCCGCTTGACCGCCGATGAAAACGCCCCAACACCCCGAAGCCGAATTGCGCAAGATTCGTGGCAGGCAGCGCTTGCTGAGCTTGCAGGAAGTCCGAGCCCAGGTGGCCCGCCACAAAGCCGCACGGCTCGCCGGGCAGAGCGCCTCCGGCAGCTCGAATGCCTCCGCCAGTGGGCCGAGCGCAACGGCCTCCTGATCTCGCCCGACAGCCTGGGGGAACTGCAAGACGAGGCCTCCGAACATCGCGTCTATTACGATCCGCAGTCCGGCGACGCCGTCAAAACGACCCTGCCTGGGCGCTGTGGCAATGCCTTCCCCGAGGGGGGCTTCGACGCCGCCCTGCCCGAGGAGTACTGCCAGCGCTGGCTGGCCTACAACGCGTTCTTCGGCGACGACGTTCTGCTCGCCGGCGTGCTGGCCACCGACGACGGCATCTCCCTCGTCATCCGCCAGCGCTGGATCGAAGGCGACCGACCCGACAAGGACCAGATCCATGCCTGGATGGACACCCTCGGCTTCACCCAAGCCCCGAACCTTCGCGATTACTACCGCCTGGATGACGCCACCGCCGTGCTCGATGCGCATGAGGACAATTTCATCCTCGCCAGCGGCAACGCCCTCGTGCCCATCGATGTGCATGTGCTGCCGCTGGACGCCGACCTGCGACGCGCCCTCTGCCTCTGACCGTCCTGACCGCGCTTGAAGTTCCCTCCCCAAACCGTAGTTTCCCCCATGATCATCCAAGCTGTCATCCATCAGGCCGACGAAGGCGGCTACTGGGCGGAAGTGCCCTCGCTTCCCGGCTGTTTCACCCAGGCGGAAACGCTCGAGGAAATCCGCAGCAATCTTTTGGAGGCCATTCAAGGCTGGACGGAGGCCGCCGAGGAACGCGCCCGCCGTCAACTCGATGCCCAGTCCTCCATCCTCGCGCTGGCAGTATGAAACAAGTCAGCGGCAAAGCCTTCCTCAAAGCCGCACAGGCCAAGGGTTGGCAGTTGGACCGCATCAAGGGCAGCCACCACATACTCGTCAAGGAGGGCGTCGATGGCATCCTCACTCTTCCCATCCACGGCAATCAACCTCTGAAAATCGGCCTCTTGAAAGCCCTGATGAAACAAGCCGGGCTGACGGAACACGACCTCTGACCGATGCCCCTGCTCCGCGTCCAGAACCTGAAAATGCATTACCCCGTCCGCGGCGGTGTCTTCCGCACCACCCAGGCGGTGTGCAAGGCGGTCGACGGCGTCAGCTTCGACCTCGAGCAGGGCGAGACGCTCGGCCTCGTCGGTGAAAGCGGCTGCGGCAAGTCCACCCTCGCCCGCTCGGTGGTGCGCCTGCTGCGCCCGACCAGCGGCCGCATCGAGTTCGAAGGCAGCGACCTCACCCACGCCGGGCCGCGCGCCCTGCGCCCCCTGCGCCGGGAAATGCAGATGGTCTTCCAGGACCCCGCCGAATCCCTCAACGGCCGCCACACCATCGGCCAGATCCTCGAGGAACCCTTCATCATCCAAAACCTCGGCAGCCGCGCCGAACGCCGCGAATGGACGGCCGAACTGCTGCGCCGGGTCGGCCTGCCCACCGACGCGCTGAGCCGCTACCCCTTCGAGTTCTCCGGTGGCCAGCGCCAGCGCATCGGCATCGCCCGCGCCCTTGCGCTCAAGCCCAAGCTCATCGTCTGCGACGAACCCGTCTCCGCCCTCGACGTCTCGGTGCAGGCCCAGGTTCTCAACCTGCTGCTCGAACTGCAGCGCGACTTCCGGCTCGCCTACCTCTTCATCGCCCACGACCTCGGCGTCGTGCAGCACATGAGCGACCGCGTCGCGGTGATGTACCTCGGCAAAATCGTCGAGCTCGCCCCGGCCGCGGAACTCTACCGGAACCCGCGCCATGCCTACACCAAGGCCCTGCTCGATGCCATCCCGGTGCCCGATCCATCGAAGCGCCGGGAGCGCGAGCTGCTGCGCGGCGACGTGCCCAGCCCGATCAACCCACCGGCCGGCTGCGCCTTCGGCCACCGCATGAAGCACCCCCAGTGGCAGCAGAGCGTCGGCATGGACCTGAGCCTGCGCGAAGTCAGCCCCGGCCACTGGATTCAGCCCTGCCCCTGCTGCACCTGAGTGCTTGACCGGCACCTGCGCCCCCGGCTTGACCCGGTCGCTGGCCGCACCGAACAACTGCGCATGTCCCCGTTCCAGCTCAGCCCCGAGTTCCACCCGCGCGGCGATCAGGCGCAGGCGATCGCCAAGCTGGTGAAATCGCTGGCGGCGGGCAACCGGCACCAAACCCTGCTCGGCGTCACCGGCTCGGGCAAGACCTTCACCATGGCCAACGTCATCGCCGAGGCCGGCCGGCCCGCCCTGGTGTTCTCGCACAACAAGACCCTGGCGGCCCAGCTGTACTCGGAGTTCAAAAACTTCTTCCCGAACAACGCGGTCGAGTACTTCGTCAGCTACTTCGACTACTACCAGCCCGAGGCCTACATCCCGCGCACCGACACCTACATCGAGAAGGACAGCAGCATCAACGACGAGATCGAGCGCCTGCGCCTGTCGTCGATGGGCGCCCTCATCACCCGCCGCGATGTCATCGTCGTCGCCAGTGTCTCCTGCATCTACGGCCTCGGTTCGCCCGAGGACTACGAGGGCATGATGCTGCCCCTGCACACCGGCCAGGCGCTGTCGCGCGAAACCCTGCTGACCCGCCTGGTCGACATGCTCTACGAGCGCAACGACATCCAGCTCAAGCGCGGCTGCTTCCGCGCCCGCGGCGACGTCGTTGAGATCATCCCCGCCTACCTGGAGAGCGAGGCGATCCGCATCGAGTTCTTTGGCGACGAGATCGACCGGCTGAGCGTGGTCGACGCCCTCACCGGCCGGGTGACCCTGAAGCTGCCCAGCTACACGCTCTTCCCCGCCAAGCAGTTCGTCACGCCGGGCGACAAGCTGCGCAAGGCGGTCGTCAAGATCCGCGCGGAGATGGAGGAACGGGTCGCCTGGTTTGAAAAGGAGGGCAAGCTGCTCGAGGCCCAGCGCCTGAAGATGCGCACGGAGCACGACATCGAGATGATGCAGGAGATGGGCTTCTGCCAGGGCATCGAAAACTACAGCCGCCATCTCACCGGCCGCGAACCGGGGGCGACCCCGGGCACGCTGCTCGATTTTTTCGACACACCACCGCTCGTCTTCATCGACGAAAGCCACGCCACCCTGCCGCAGATCGGCGGCATGTACGAGGGCGACCGCTCGCGCAAGACCGTGCTGGTCGAACACGGCTTCCGCCTGCCGAGCGCGCTCGACAACCGGCCGCTGAAGTTCCCCGAATTCATGGAGAAGGTTGGCCAGCTCGTCTACGTCAGCGCCACGCCCGCCCGCTTTGAGCTGGAAAACAGCGTCGTCGGCAACACCAGCTACATTCCGCAGGTGCGCGCCGAGGCCGGCGCCACCGCCGCGCCGCTGGTGCGCGTCAGCGGCTCGGCCCAACCGCTGGATCAGTTCGACGTCAGCACGCGCGGCCGCTCGCTGGTCGTCGAACAGGTGATCCGGCCCACCGGCCTGCTCGATCCCGTCATCACCGTCAAACCGCTGGAAGGGCAGATCGATGAAACCATCGAGCTCTGCCGCCAGCGCATCGAGAAGAACGAGCGCGTGCTGGTCACCACCCTCACGAAGCGCACCGCCGAGGACCTGACCGACTACCTGCGCAACCTCGACCTGCGCGTGCGCTACCTGCACAGCGACATCGACGCCATCGAACGCGTCGAGATCCTGCGCAGCCTGCGCCGGGGCGACTGCGATGTGCTGGTCGGCATCAACCTGCTGCGCGAGGGGCTCGACCTGCCGGAGGTCAGCCTGGTGTGCATCCTCGACGCCGACAAGGAGGGCTTCCTGCGCAGCGAGACCTCGCTCATCCAGACCGCCGGTCGCGCCGCCCGCCACGTCAACGGCGAGGTCGTCCTGTTTGCCGACCTGCAGACGCGCAGCATTCAGGCCCTGCTCGCGGTCAGCGGTCGACGCCGCCAAGTGCAGATGGAGCACAACGCCAAGCACGGCATCACCCCGCAGACCGTGCGCCGTGCGGTGCAGGAGAGCCTGCAGATCCTCGGCAAGGCGCGCGAGATCGAGGAGAGCGTCGTGCGCGAAGGCGGCGGCGATTTCGAGGTCACCGAAGTCATCCGCGAACTCGAGGCCGAAATGGCCGAGGCGGCGACCAAACTGGAGTTTGAGCGCGCCGCCCTGCTGCGCGACCAGATCCGCGAGCTGAAGGCGCGGGAGAGCGGCGAGGCGCCACCCGCCAAGGCCAAGCCGGTGACTTATGGCAAACCCAAGCGCGGCGGCTCGCCCCGCAAGCGCTAAGACAGGCGGGAGCGACCCTTACTCACCGAAACTGCAGGGCATAGACATCGGCGTCGCGCAGCACCAAGCGCAGCCGCACCGGCCGACCGGCCAGCGCGGAAACATCGCTGCCGTTTTTCCACACCATGGGTCGCTCAATGGCATCGCCGAACTGCTCCTCGGCCTCGTCCAGGCCGAAGCCCGGCAGCGGTTTGCCACTCGCATCCTGGATCTCCACGCGCACGCCGCCGGCGGCGGAACTGGCGAAGTTCATGAGCAGGGTTTTGCCGGTAAAGGTCAACGGCCGCGTCAGCAGCTCACCGCCACTGAGCGGGGCCTGGATCGAGACAAAGCCGTCGAGCCGCAGGCTGTAGCGACGCACTGCGCTGCTGTTGTCGGTCCAGTAACTCTCGGTGGTGTAGAACGACAGCTCATCGGGCGCGCCCTCCAGCGCCGACTTCGTCACCACCGGATGCCAGGCGGCATACTGATGGCCATAGTTCCAGGTGCCCGGCCGCTCGGGACCGGGACGAAGAAAGGCCTCGTTCCAGCGCTTGAAGGTGACACCGTCGCGACTCGCCATGAACAGGCCCTCGGTGATCGCCATGCCGTAGCGGTCGCTCGCCTTTGACCTCGCCTCGCGGTGCTCGCGCTCGGGCAGCGCGCGCATGCTGCTCGACCAACCGCGCTCGACGTAGCGGGTCGGGAAACCGATCAGCAGATGCGGCGCCCGCGCGTAGGGCTTGACCTGGTTCGTGTACAACTGCTCCGCGGGCGAGTCGGTGTAGCGCAGGTCCTCGACGTTCTCCCAGTGCAGGAAATCCTTGGAGGTGGCCGTGCGGATCGCGCGATCGCCGGTCGGTTTCCAGTTCTTCTCCTCGGTGACCCCGCCGGTGAAGTAGCGCCAGTACGCACGATACACGCCGTGGTGTGCATCCCAGAAGGCCAGGTTCTGCGAGTCAAAGGCGCCGTCGGTGATGACCGGCGCGTCGGCCATCGGCGACCATTTCAAGCCGTCGGCCGACTTCAGCGCCAGCAGGCCATGCGGCTTGTTGGAGCGGACAATGGCCTTGTAGCGGGCGTCCGCAGTCGCCGCCGGGTTCTCGTCCTTGAACACCGCCGGATGACCGCCATCCGGGTTCACCTGGCCCATCGGCCCATGCGGGATGACGATGTTGTTCGCCTTCGAGCCGCGAAACTCATGCAGGCCCAGCTCCGGCTTGCGCCAGTGGATGCCGTCATCGCTCTCGGCATAGCAGCAAAACAGCGGGTGCGCCCCGGTGTTCACCTTGCCCTCGGGCGTCACCGTCAACTGCCAGGCCTTGTAGTACATGCGGAACTTGCCGTTGTCCTCAAAGACGCTGTGGTAGCCGCTGCCGCTGCCCTCCCAGGGCGCGTCATGCACCAGCACCACCTCCTTGGGCTCGGGATGATGCAGCCGCTGCTGCGCACCGCCGCTCAGGCGCTCGATGAGGAAGTCGTCGACAAAGAGTTCACGGCGTGAACCGATGTCGGTGGCGGCAGCCAGCGGCAGGGCCGCCGCAAGAATCGGGAGCAGAAGGAGCGGGCGCATCGGAAACCTACGGGCCTGCGACGGCCGACATTGCCGGTCGCGGCTTCCGGCTTGGCAAAACGCCGCCGTTCTGCCAGCCTCGCCCCATGCGTCACCTCCTGCTCCTGTTCGGCCTGCTCGCCAGCAGCCACGCCGCCGACACCCGTCTCGTGCGCGAGACCGAGGCGCTGTCGCCCCAGGAAGAGCAGGCCAAGCTGAAGGTGCCCGAGGGCTTCGAGATCCAGCTCTTCGCCAGCGAGCCGATGATCGACAAGCCGATCAACCTCGCCTTCGACACCCGCGGTCGGCTCTGGGTCAGCAGCACGGCCGAGTATCCTTACAGCGCCGACAAAAGCCGCTGGGCCGACGATCAGGGCACGCGGGTGCAGGCCAGTCGCGACGCCATCAAGATCCTCGAGGACCGCGACGGCGACGGCCGCGCCGACAAGGTAACCGTCTTCGCCGATGGCCTCAACATCCCCACCGGCGTGCTGCCCTGGCACCGGCCGGAGCACAAGGCCGGCTGCATCGCCTGGAGCATTCCGAACCTGTGGTACTTTGCCGATACCGACGGCGACGACAAGGCCGACGTCCGCGAGATCCTGTTCGGGCCGCTCGGTTATGAAAAGGACACCCACGGCATGTGCAGCAGCTTCCGGCTCGGCCTCGACGGCTGGGTCTATGCCACCCACGGCTTCAACAACAGCTCCACCTTCCGCGTCCGCCGACCCGTGGCCGCAGATGCAGCAAAAGTCAGGTCCGCAGATTTCGTAGATTCCGCAGATGCAGCAAAAGTCAGGTCCACAGATTTCGCAGATTCCGCAGATGCTGCAAAAGTCAGGTCCGCAGATTTCGCAGATTCCACAGATTCAGCAAAAGACGGGTCCGCAGATTTCGCAGATTCCACAGTTGGAAAAAGACCCTCTGGACCCTCTGCTGACCCCGCAACCTCCTCTGAAAAATCTGCGAAATCTGCTGACCCCACAACCTCCTC
>JAEYYS010000328.1 GCA_023428335.1 Verrucomicrobiota bacterium
GTTGACGGGGGCAGCGGGGCGCTCTGGAGGTGGCGCGGGTTGTTGCGCGGCTTCCTGGGCCTTTTCCATCAGCTTGCGCATCATCTCCCAGGCATCGGCGGGGGCGTCGTTGACCGGGCGCGGTGCCTGCGGCGAGGGACGGACCGGCTCGACTTGGCGTCGCCAGGCTTCCTCGCGCAGACGTCGCTCCTCGGGGTCCGGCGGGGCGGCACGGCGGCGGTCGCGCTCCTCGCGCGACTGCTGGATCAGCCCCCAGAGCCACTGGAAGAAACCGCCCAGCATGGCAATAACGATGATGACGATCTGGACGGGATCGATCTCGGCGAGGCGCATGCGGCAGCTTGGCACGGATCGCTCCAGACACAAAGGGAAGATGCCGGCACGGCATGTCTCTTGGCCTTAAAATCAAAATTTTGATAAATTCAACTTGCCTTGAACTTCCTTGGTTTATAAAGTGCCAGGAATTCGCGATAATTCCTTTATCCGGACAGGTTTTTTAAAAAATTTATGGCCACGGAATCCCAAGCAGCGCTCCAGGATCACGCCAAGCTGGCGGACTTCATTTTGTTCAGCCAGCGCGAGTTTCTGCTGAATCTCTCCCGGGAACTGAACCGCGACAACATCTCGTTCGCCCAGTTCTTCCTGCTCTCCCACTTGGCCAGCGCCAAGGAACTGACGATGACCGAGATCGCCCGCAAGATGTCGCATTCGACGGCGGCCGCGACCGGTCTCGTCGACCGCCTGGAAAAACTCGGTTACATGGAGCGCACCCATGCCGTGGATGACCGCCGCAAGGTGATGGTCCGCGTCACCTCCAAGGGCCTGAATCTGGTCAGCCGTCTGCGCGATGTGCTGAAGACCCAGATCGCTGCTGCCATGAATGAGGCCGCCGCTCCGGATGCCGTCAGCTTCATGTCGTCCTACGAGACGCTGGAACCGATGGCTGTGGCCAAGTAAGCGACCGCCTGTTGTGGCTGCCGCGCCCACCGATCCGCCGCTCTGGGAAAGCTTTCCCGCCTTGGCCGGACTCGGTCTGAGCCAGCGTTTTCTGCTCCGTCACCCGCGAATCGACGTCGACGGCGAGCGCGCCGAGGTGCTGGAGCGCCTGCGGCCCTGGCATGAGGCGCAGGTGCGCGATTTGGGCTTCGATCCCGCCACCCTGCAGCTCGCCGAGCAGGTGCATGGCGCCGGCGTGGCCCTGGCCGAACCCGGCGGCGGCATGGCCGAGGGGGTCGACGCCCTCATCGCCCAGGCACCCGGCATTCTGCTCGGCATCTACGTCGCCGACTGCGCCGCCGTGCATCTGGTGGACCCTGTCAGCGGCGCCTTTGGCCTGGTGCATTCGGGCAAAAAAGGCACCGAACTGGGCATCGTGCCCGCCACCCTGGCGGCTTTGGCCGAGCACTTTGGCAGCCGCGTCGAAGACGTCCGCGTGCAGATCAGCCCCTGCATCCGGCCCCCCGCCTACGAGGTGGATTTCGCCGCGGCGATCCGTCACCAGTGCCTCGATGCCGGCGTGCGACCGGAGCATCTCGCCGATGCCGGCGTTTGCACCTCGGGCGACTTGCGGCGCTACTATTCTTATCGCATGGAGAAGGGCCGGACCGGCCGCATGCTCGCGCTGCTCGGCAAGCCGCTGTGAAACTCGAACTCGACTCCCCCGCCAAGATCAACCTCTGGCTGCGCATCCTCGGCCGTCGCGACGACGGCTTTCACGAGGTGCAAACCCGCCTGTGCAAGGTCGACGTGACCGACACGGTTGTGCTTGAATGCCAGGGGCGCGGCGAGGGCGTGACCTTCACCTGCTCGGAACCGGGTTTGCCGCTCGATGGCACCAACCTGGCCCTGCGCGCGCTGGAGGCGTTTGAGCAGCGCGCCGGCCTCCGCCACGCCTGGCGACTGCATTTGGAAAAGCGCATCCCTGCCGGTGCCGGTCTCGGTGGTGGCAGCGGCAATGCCGCCACCGTCCTGCGCGCGGCCAACGAACTTGCCGGCCAGCCGCTGGCCCTGGCGGACCTGCTGGCACTGGCGGCGGGCATCGGCGCCGATGTGCCGTTTTTCCTGCTCGACACGGTCGCCGCCGACGGCACGGGCCGGGGCGAGAAGGTGACGCCGGCGACGCTGGCGCAACCGGTGTCCTTGGTCCTGATCAAACCGCCGTTTCCCGTGCCGACCCCCTGGGCCTATCGCCAGTGGCTGGGCTCGCAGGAATTGCCGGGAGTGCGTTACGGCGCGCAGGCCGGCCCTTGGGGAGAGTTGGAAAACAGCCTGGAACGGCCGGTGTTCGAAAAGTACCGCCTGCTGCCGGCGCTGAAGACCTGGCTGCTCGAACAGCCGGGCGTGCTCGCCGCGCTCATGTCGGGCTCCGGATCGACGATGTTTGCCGTCACCCGTGACGAGGCGGCGGGGCGGGAACTGGCAGCGGCGGCGCGCGCCTGGCTGGGCGAGACCGCCTGGATTCAAGTCACCCACAGTTGGGGTTGAGCCTTTTGGTCGACGGCTGGCGGGCGTGTTCCATAGGGCTCCCGTCAGGCTGAGAGTGCGGTAAAAAGTTGAGGCCGGGCGGCTCCCGATTCCGCCCGGCCTCTTTGTTTGCATCAACCTCAACACTTCCTGTGTTTCCACAGGGGTGATGACAACAACCAATCACTCTCAAGACCAGATCAGGGGGATCTTCTCCCGCCATCACTGTTGAAGGGTTAGATTCTGCCCCCGGGAGAATGTTTGAAAAAAAGTACATTTTTTTATCGGCGCCCGCCGGTGTCGAAAAACTTGTGCGCCGCCCTCTCGGGTGGGAAGGGTGTTTTTTTGACGCAAACGATTGATTTCAAGGGGATTTGGGCTTGATTCCCAGTCTTCGACCCACTCCCCGGGGTCGCTC